>CAYTJI010000048.1:0-8932 GCA_964438065.1 uncultured Desulfobacteraceae bacterium
CTGAATACCGGGCCTCAGGACCCTGTCATCATAAGGATTGAAGATATCCCGAAATACAGCGGTATCCCGGGAGCGTACAAGGGAAACAGCTCCGTTCAGATAACCAGTCGAATACGACCGCACGGAGGAATGGAAAATCATGGTTGATTCGGATGAGAAAAATGACATTTTGAGCCCACTTTCAGATGAAAGTCCGGATCAGGATGATTCCGGTGTTGAAAATTTGATTCATGAAAAAGCGTCGCAGGATGAACGCCTGGACGATCATTATGAATTTTCGGATCTTGATGGCGGAGATGTTTCGACTGATCCTGCGAATATCGATTTCCTTCTGGATATCCCCCTGGAAATAACCATTGAGCTGGGCCGGACAAAGATGCTGATCAATGAACTGCTGAAGCTGGGGCAGGGGTCCGTGATTGAACTTTCCAAGTTTGCAGGAGAGACACTGGACATTTTCGCGAATCAGAGATTGATCGCAAAAGGTGAGGTGGTTGTGGTCAACGATAAATACGGCATACGATTGACGGAAATCGTAACCCCCATGGAACGAACTAAGAGGTCAGAATGAATTATTCCCCTGATTTAATATCCTCAGCCTTGAAGATGACGGCTTCACTGGCACTGGTTCTGGCAGGGATGTTTGTCGTGTTCTATTTCATGAAAAGAGTGCTGAACGGAAATAGAGGAGACTCGGGCCGGAAACCGATCCGGGTGGTGGCAAACACATATGTCGGTGTGAAGAAGAGCATTTCGCTTGTCGAGATCCCCGGGGCGCTGCTGGTTGTCGGCATTACGAATGACCACATATCCCTGCTCAGCAGGATTGAAGATAAAGAGGTCCTGGAAAATATGCGCCTTTCCGAAGAGACTCAGATTCCTCCATCCTTTTCTGATCATCTCCATAAACTGTCACAGAAAATCAGAGGACAAGATAAGGAAAAATAACAGCGGTCAAAAATATTCCATCATGAAAAAATCATTAACGATATTTTTTATCTTCCTCGCATTCTGTTTCTTGAGCGTCTGCCGGCCACCTGTTTCATATTCCGCTTCGTCTCCTTCCATTTCAACACCTTATATGAAAATAGACCTGGACAGAAAAAACAATCCCGGAGACGTCGCTGTTGTCCTGCAGATATTCCTTCTTCTGACCGTTTTGTCCATCGCTCCTGCGCTTCTTATCATGCTGACATCGTTTACCCGGATTGCCATCGTCCTTTCCGTATTACGACAGGCAATCGGGACCCATCAGATGCCCCCGAACCAGGTCATATTGGGGCTCTCGCTTTTCCTGACATTTTTTATCATGTCACCGATATTTAACAAGATCAATAACCAGGCCCTGCAACCGTTTCTCCACAACGAAATCTCTCAGCAGGTAGCCCTGGAAAAAGCAGCGGCACCCATCAGAACTTTCATGTTTCATCAGACGCGCGAAAAGGATCTGTCGCTGTTCATGGATATATCAAAAACAAAAAAACCAAAGAATATTAATGATGTTCCAACCTCCGTGCTGATTCCGGCGTTCATAATCAGTGAACTGAAAACGGCGTTTCAGATTGGTTTTCTTCTGTATGTGCCTTTCCTGGTTGTTGATATGGTGGTGGCCAGCGTTCTTTTGTCCATGGGAATGATGATGCTGCCCCCGATTATGATATCGCTGCCTTTCAAATTAATGCTCTTTGTTGTCGCAGACGGCTGGTACCTTATTGTGGGTTCCATGGTGAGAAGTTTTTCCTGAGATAGTCCGAAGCGGTGAACAAGCAGTAATTTTTATCCTGCACCCATGCGATGCAGATGCAGTGGAGTGACATTATGACTGCAGAATTCATAACCGGTTTTTTCGCCCAGGCAATCAGGCTGGCGCTTCTGGTATCCGCGCCGATGTTGCTCAGCGGTCTTATCGTCGGACTCCTGGTCAGTGTTTTTCAGACGGCTACGCAGATCAACGAGATGACAATGACATTCGTTCCAAAAATGCTCGCCATCGGTGTCGCCATCCTCTTGTTTTTTCCATGGATGCTTCAACTCCTGGTAGATTTTACGACGAATCTTTTTTTACATATTCCCACGTATATTCACTGAGCATTGTCCCATTCATCCGGAGAGTTTCCGAGTTTCATTCATCATGGCCACGTTCCATATAAATCTTGGGCAGCTTGAGACCTTTTTTCTGATTTTCCTCAGGCTGGCTGCGGTATTGATGACACTCCCGGTATTCGGCAGCCGGAATATCCCGATTGTCTTCAAGGCGGGTCTGGTATTTTCCATGACTGTTCTTCTATTTCCGCTTCTGGATGGCACACGCCTGGCCGTTCAACCGGGAGTCATTGCATTCGGGATAGGTGTCGTCGGTGAAATTCTGATGGGGGTCATGATCGGGCTTTCGGTAAACCTGTTGTTTTGCGGCGTACAGCTTGCGGGCCAGCTTGTGGGCTATCAAATGGGTTTTGCCATCGCCAACGTGATAGACCCTCAGACAGGCGAGCAGGGATCCATCCTGTCGGGTTTGTATAACATGACGGCGATGCTCCTGTTTCTTGCTTTCAACGCCCACCACTGGCTTTTACGCAGCCTGGCGGAGAGTTTCAGAATCGTACCCCTGTTCGGCTTCAGGCTCAACGGTTCGATGCTGGAATATTTCATGAAGCTTGCAGGAAATATGTTCGTCATCTCGGTAAAGGTGGCAGCCCCGGTAATGGCCGCGCTTCTTGTGGCCAGTGTGTGCCTGGGGATGGTGGCCCGCACGGTTCCCAGGATGAATGTATTTCTGGTCGGCATGCCCCTGAAAATTGCATTGGGACTGATGTTTGTGGCGTTTTCGCTACCGTATCTCGGGCTTTTCCTCAAGCATCTGTTCAACGGACTCGGGACCAGTATCCTCCTGATATTGAGAAATGTCTGAGTACTGACCGGGATTTAGGAAAACACTTTTTGACTCGAAGAGTTGGAAATGGCTGAAGACACGTTCCAGGAAAAGACCGAAAAACCAACCCCGAGGAAACTCAAAAAGGCGAGGGATGAAGGGAATGTCGCCAGAAGTACAGAGATTCCTTCGGCCATGATCCTTTTGTTTTCACTTGGCGTTTTCCTCTTTTCCGGATCATGGATGTTCTGGAATCTCTCGGAATTCATGGGAGGCGTCTTTCGTAACGCAGGGACGTTGCATCTGAACAGCGCTTCCCTGTTGCCGTTCCTGTCAAAGGTTTTTGAACATGTTCTGAGTGTTCTGATGCCCCTGATGATCGCTATTTTGATTGCAGGATTCGCGGGGAACACCCTTCAGGTCGGATTCCTGTTTACTTCAAAACCTCTCGCCCCCAAACTATCGAAACTGAATCCCGTCACCGGCCTGAAACGTATTGTTTCACTGCAGGCGTTTGCTGAAATCGCAAAATCCGTATTCAAATTCATTTTTATCGGTGGAATTGCTTCCCTGGTGGTGAGAAATGAAATGGAACGATTTCCTTATCTGATGCAGATGGGCGTTCTTGACATCATTTCATTTATCGGAGAAATCTCTTTAAAGATATGCTTTTATGTGTGTCTCGGGTTGATTGTTCTTTCTGCTCTGGACTTTGCGTTTCAACGCTGGCATCACCAGAAAAAACTCCGCATGACAAAACAGGAAATAAAAGAGGAAGCCAAACAGACAGAGGGTGATCCAAGGGTTAAAGGCAGGATCAGGCAGATTCAGATGGAGACTGCCAGACGGAGGATGATGTCGGAAGTCCCCCGGGCCGATGTGGTAATCACCAACCCCACTCACCTGGCAATCGCACTGCAGTATCAGCATGAAAAAATGGCAGCGCCGAAAGTAATCGCGAAAGGCGCAGGTCTCATTGCGGAAAGGATTAAACGGATTGCCGAACAAAATGACGTACCGGTGGTCGAGCACAAATCCCTGGCACGAACACTCTTCAAATTTGTTGAGATCGGTGAATTCATTCCCGTGAATCTGTACAAAGCCGTAGCCGAAGTGCTCGCCTATGTCTACAGACTGAAGGAAACGAGTCATGCGCGTCAGTAGATGAAACCTTCGGCACAATTTGTGCATAAATCTTGTGCATATCCGACACGAACCCCCCGGGAAATCTCATTGCTCATCAGCCTTTCTTCCCGGGATAACTTCTGTTTTCAGCATGTTCCACTGACCATCTGAAAAATGTATGTACTTCGGTTATAACGGTTGCGCAATAATTGAATATCATGAGTATGACAAGATTGACGGAAACCCGTCTTGAAATCCCATTTATTGCGGAAAACAGCGAGATACTGGCAGCGGTGGGTGTCGTCGGGATCGTTATATTAATGGTCCTGCCGCTGCCGCCCATGCTCCTTGATCTGCTGCTTTCATTCAATATTACGTTTGCCATAATTATCCTGCTCGTTTCCATGTATATCCTGAACCCTCTCGATCTTTCCTCCTTCCCGTCGATCCTTCTTCTGGCGACATTATTCCGTCTTTCCCTCAATATTGCGTCTACAAGAATTATCCTTCTTCACGGAAATGAAGGGACCATGGCCGCCGGAAAAGTGATTCGGGCGTTTGGCAATTTTGTTGTAGGTGGAAATTATGTTGTCGGATGCATCATATTCCTGGTCCTGGTTATTATAAATCTTGTTGTGATCACCAAAGGTTCGGGAAGAATCGGAGAGGTCGCAGCAAGATTTACCCTGGACAGTATGCCCGGCAAGCAGATGAGTATCGACGCGGATTTGAACGCAGGGCTTATTGACGAAGACGAAGCAAAGGCCAGAAGGCTCATGATTTCCCAGGAAGCGGATTTTTACGGCGCAATGGACGGCGCGAGCAAATTCGTGAAAGGTGACGCCATAGCCGGCATTATCATCACACTCATCAATATCATCGGCGGGCTGGCGATCGGTGTTTTACAAAATGGTATGAGTTTTTCCGGTGCTGCCCAGAACTATACCCTGTTGACGGTTGGAGACGGCCTGGTCACCCAGATCCCGGCACTGATTATATCAACGTCCGCGGGTATCATTGTAAGCAGGGCCGGCGTTGAGACACGTTTGGGCCGTACCATGGCTTCCCAGTTGCTCGGACAGCCGCGTGCAATTGCCATTGCCGCCGCCGTACTTTTCTGCTTTTCACTGGTGCCGGGCCTCCCCGGAATACCGTTTATTATACTTTCCATAATCACCGGAACCATCGCATATTTCCTGATGGAAAACGAAAAGGCACAAATCCGGGAAAAAGAGGAACATCAGCAGATCGCCGAAGAGTACCGATCACGGGAAGACGTTGACCTGCTTCCACCACTGGATATCCTTTCCCTGGAAGTCGGCTACGGACTTATCCCTCTTGTAGATGTGCAGCAGGACGGAGAACTTCTGAACCGAATCAAGTCTACCAGGCAGCAGATTGCACGGGAAATCGGTCTCATCGTTCCACCCATTCATATCCAGGACAACATCCATCTGGATTCAGGTGAATACATCATTTTGTTAAAAGGAAATGAAGTGGGCCGTGGAGACTTGAAAATAAACTACCATTTGGCCATGGATCCCGGCGGCGCCCAAGGTGGAATCCAAGGTATTCCGACAACAGAACCGACCTTCGGCCTTCCTGCATTCTGGATAAAAAAGGATGCCAAGGAAGACGCTCTCTCAAAAGGCTATACCGTTGTTGATCTGCCGACGGTGTTGATTACACATCTTTCGGAAATTATAAAACGCAATGCCCATGAACTGCTGGGCCGCCAGGAAGTCCAGCGGCTCCTGGACAGTCTCCGGGCGTCCTATCCAAAAGTTGTGGATGAACTTGTTCCCAATCTGTTGCCTCTGGGTGTCGTCGTAAAAGTGCTGCAGAATCTTCTGAGGGAACAAATCCCCATCCGCGATCTTCTGACCATCCTGGAAACCCTTGGAGACTGGGCATCCATGACAAAAGATATTGATGTGCTTACAGAGCATGTGCGCAGGGCTCTTTCAAGAACGATTACGAGCCTGTATCAAAACGCAGATGGAGAAATACCGGTAATATCTCTGGATCAGAGTGTGGAAAAAATTCTTTCAGAATCGATCCACAGGTCGGATGAAGGCAGTTTTCTGGCGGTAGAGCCGAATGTTGCTGAAAACATCATGAACTCTCTTTTGAAAAACATTGAACACATTTCATCCATGAATGAGAAGCCGATTGTACTATGTTCAGCCGGAATAAGATCCCATTTCAAGAAATTTCTGGATCGTTTTATCCCCAATCTTACAGTGCTCTCTTACGATGAAATTGTTCACAACGCAAGAATCCGGTCACTGGGAACGGTAGGGCTTTCGAATGCAGATCAAACGATTTGAAGCACAGAACATGTCTGAGGCTTTAAAGCAGATTAAACGAGAATTCGGTCCCGATGCAGTTATCCTGTCTGTCCGGGAAGTTGAATCCGGAACAGGTATGTTCGGATTTTCAAAAGCAAAGGGGATCGAGGTGACTGCCGCCACGGACATGCAACCATACAAGAATAAGATTGATCGCGGGTATTCTTCTTATGAAGCAAACATGGAACATTATCCGCAGGATGATTCCAGAGAATGCACAAGGGGCCTGTTCCCTTCTTTCCGTTCCGGCGCGAATACGGCTGCCAAGGCGGTGATACCCTCTTCTTGCGGGAAGAAAGCCGGAAACAGGGATACAAAACAGCTGTACGCCCTGTACTGCCAAATGCTGGAGCAGGATGTGAATCAGGCTGTTGCGTTCAATCTGATACGACGGACAAGGATGCTCCCGTTACCTGCCGGAAACCCGGCGGTTAAAAATTTCAGGCCATTCATCGTTCAGGGACTGAATGCCGCCGGCATTTGCGCCGGCCGGATCCGGATTGCCGATGGGGTCCAGCGGCGTGTGGCTCTTGTCGGACCTACCGGTGTTGGAAAAACGACAACCATCGCCAAGCTTGCGGCCGCCGCACAGACAAGACGAAACAGACAGCGGGTAGCCATCATTTCCCTGGACGAAAATCGCGTCGGAGCCAGAGAACAAATCGCTATTTACGCCCGGATTATCGGGTGTCGTTTAAAAATCGCATCAGACAGACGCAGGCTGGAAAGGCATCTTGAAGACTTAAATAGTTTTGATCTCTTGCTTATCGACACGCCAGGGATGAGCCAGGCATGTGACGCACAGATCAGAGAGATCCGGTCCATCTTCGACAACATCGAAAACGTCGAATTTCATCTGGTACTCAGTGCAGCCACAAGTGACAACAACCTCGCTGATATGATTGAGAAGTACCGTATATTTCAAATCTCCAGGTTGATATTCACAAAACTCGACGAATGCACGACTTATGGAGCGATCCTTAACCGGCTGTTTCTTTCGGAAATTCCCGCCTCGTATTTCACCAACGGGCAGCAGATTCCCGAAGACATTGAACCGGCTTCAGTAGAAAAAATCGTCGATCTCATCTTTGACGCCGGAGGCAGGAAATACCTGAGCGGTTCCCCGGAAGAACTGGCTGATAAAATCATCAGGTTTGAAAGAATGCTGGCCGCATCCGGAGAGCCTGATTCCGACATGAACAGGTTTGACGGAGAAGGCACGACATTCGGAGATCCGGAAATCACGAAAAGAAAAATGCTTGGCGGTTCTCGCTTTTAGTTTTGTCTCAAATGGAGCGCTAATGAAAGAGAAAAAAACCTCAAATAAAGTCATCAGCCTGACGAACAGAATCTCCGATAAAAAGAGCCGGGTGAACCATAAGAGAAAACCGGAAAGCAGTGAGACCGGCACGCGCGTCATCGCTATAACAAGCGGTAAAGGAGGCGTCGGAAAAACGAATATCGTTGCCAACCTGGGCTATTCGCTCAGCGCGCTGGGGAAAAAAGTTCTTATCATGGATGCGGATCTGGGCCTGGCGAATCTGGATGTACTGCTGGGCCTGGCTCCTAAATACAATCTTTCTCATGTAATTACCGGGGAAAAAACCTTCAGCGAAATCACGGTCAAAGGGCCGGGGGATATCAGTATACTTCCGGCTTCCTCGGGAATCCAGGAACTCACAAGACTCACTAGAGAACAGGGGATTCGGTTCCTGACGGAGCTCGACAGCCTTCTGGAATCATATGATATCCTGCTTATAGATACGGCAGCGGGAATTTCATCGAACGTGATTTATTTCAGCACCACAGCACAGGAAATAATTGTGGTTGTTTCCCCCGAGCCTACATCCATCACCGATGGGTATGCGCTGATGAAAGTGCTTTCACTGAAATACCTGCAGAAAAATTTCAAGCTGCTTGTCAATTTGGCCTCAGATCGTGAAGAGGCCGATGACGTGTACCGGCAACTGGATTTGGTTTCTGACCGTTTTCTGGATATAAAAATCGAATTCATGGGTTTTGTGTTGCATGACAAGCAGGTTGGAAAAAGCGTGCGGCGACAGAAGATTGTCAGCGAGCTGTTCCCGGGGGCGGATGCGAGCAAATGTTTTGATGCCCTGGCAAAGCGAATCTGCAGAACCACCGCCCCTGAGCTCCCCGGGGGTAAGACAAACTTTTTCTGGAAATTTTTTCTCCGGAACGAGTTGGACTAGGCATCCTCGCCCGAACCGTATTTTGTCGGTATCCGGGGAATGGGTACAGGCTGAGGTGCAGTGAACCCGAGAGGATGATGAAAAGGCTGTCTCAAGATTCATGAGCGTGTAAAACTGACTGAATGTACGACTAAACCGGCATGGCCGGATTCAAAATATCCCGGCCGTCCACGGATATGAAAATACAGCCTGGTTTTTCAGCCCGGTTTTGTGTATTTTCACGGTAAAGAAAGGGGAAACAGATCCCATGGAAATGGCACAGAAAAAATCCCGGATTTTTGAAAAAGATGAAAACCTGTCGAGGGAGCAGTTGATACATGAGTATCTTCCCTACGTGAAGCGTATCGTGCACAGAATCGCGATCCACCTGCCTC
>CAYTJI010000049.1:0-8907 GCA_964438065.1 uncultured Desulfobacteraceae bacterium
TGCCTGCTGCAGGCAGGTCTTCGGCAAACCCGACGCTTGCAGGATTTAGGTTTCAGGAGATTTTTATATGAAGCTTGGCATCGTTGGTCTTCCGCAATCGGGAAGATCCACATTTTTTTCAGCGCTTACAGGAGCCCGGAGTGACAGGGAAACCCACGGTTCTTCCCGCACGGACCCGAAAATTGCCACCATTATGGTGTACGATGAGCGGGTGAAGTTTCTGAGTGAAATGTACCGGCCCGGGAAGACAACCTATGCCCGGGTCGAATATCTGCTTCCGTCGGGCAATACCGGGTCGGGAGGGCCGAAACCGGAAAACGAAATCTGGAACCAGATCCGCACCTGTGATGCACTGTTGCACGTGGTCCGAAATTTCAGGGGACTGGACGGATCGATACCGAATCCCGAGTCGGATTTCTGGAAACTCGAGGAAGAGATGATCCTGAGCGACCTTATCGTTGCCGAAAAAAGGCTGGAAAGAATCTCTATGGACAGAAAAAGGGGGAAAAAACCGGAGGGAGAGGAATTTTCCCTGGTCCGGGCGTGCCGGGACATCCTGGAAAAAGGTCATCCGATCCGTATGTACGCTGAACTGGCTGCCAGTCCACTTCTGAAAGGGTTTACCTTCCTTTCAGCAAAACCCATGCTCGTGATCGTAAATAACGAGGATGAAGACGAAACCCTTCCCGAATGGGATCGCCTGCCCCGTCAGGTGGAACGGATGGCCGTGCGCGCCCGGCTGGAGCAGGATATCGCAAGCATGTCCCCCGAAGAGGCGGAAGAATTTCTGGAAGCCTACCAGATTCAGGAATCCGCCTTGGACCGGGTGATAAGACGTTCCTTCCGGCTGCTGAACCGGGTCTCTTTTTTTACCGTGGGTTCAGACGAAGTGAGGGCCTGGCCCATTCCCGCGGGAACGCCGGCATCTAAAGCCGCGGGGACGGTCCATTCCGACATGGAAAAGGGTTTTATCCGGGCCGAGATCCTGTCTTTTGAGGATTTGAAAGCACACGGGTCGTTCCAGGCGGCAAAAAAGGGCGGAAGGGTGCGTTTGGAAGGCCGGGACTATGAAGTTCAGGACGGGGATATCATCACTTTCCGGTTCAATATCTGACGGCCCCGGACTTCCTTGTGATGTTACCCGCCGGTTCCGGAAAAATTACCACCTAAAACCTGCATAAACTATTTTCAGAGAGGTTGAATTTATGGACAAAATCAAGGTTGGCCTGATCGGCGCCGGCGGCTACGGGGGCTGCGGCGCCATCGAACTGCTTCAGAATCATCCCCATGCAGAAATCACCGCACTGATCGACACGCAGGAAGTCGGCAAACCCGTCAGCGACCTGTACCCGCACCTGACCGGGTTTTGCGACCTGCCCCTGACAGACCCGGCGGATCCGGACTGCCCGCGCGACTTTCATGTGGTTTTTTTTGCCACGCCGGATGGGGTGGGTCAGAAAGAGGCCGGTTCATGGCTGGAAAAGGGGGTTAAAGTGATCGATTACAGCGGAGATTTCAGGTTCAACGATCCGGAGACGTACCAGGGATACGCCAAAAGGATCGGGCGATCCGCCGGGCACGCTTCTCCGGAACTGCTGCCGCGATCCGTTTACGGGTTGCCGGAACTTCACAGAGAGGCGATTCAACACACTGACCTGGTGGGAAACCCGGGATGTTTTGCCGTCGCCTGTAATCTGGGCCTGGCCCCGGCCGTGAGATCAGGCCTGATTGACCCGGGATCCATCATCTGCGATGCAAAAACCGGCGTTTCGGGCGGCGGGAAGACGCCTGCCCCCGGTTTTCATTACCCGGCCCGCTATGATTCCATGAACGCCTACAAAATATCCGGCCATCAGCATGTTTATGAAATTGAAAGGCAATTGAGTCTCCTGGCCGGAGAGGACATCCGGATAACATTCACGCCCCACGTGGTTCCGCTGTGCCGGGGCATCCTGGTCACCAGTTATGCGCCTTTGAATGATGGACAGAACATAAAAACCGTTGAAGAGGCATATCGGGATTTTTATGCCGGTGATACTTTCGTAAGGGTGTTCGGGCCGGACAAACCACAAGCCAGCGTCAATGTCCGTGGAAGCAATTTCTGTAATATTTCCATCAATATAGACGATAGAACAGGCCGGCTGATAGTGGTAAGCCTCATTGACAACCTGGTGAAAGGCCAGGCCGGCAGTGCGGTTCAGAATATGAATATTATGTTCGGGCTGGATGAGACCGAAGGTCTGTTGCATCCGGGCATGTATCCATGAGACATGCTGAGACACTTGATGAATGGACCTCTTTTACCCCCATCCGGGAAACACATTCAATTCCCGGTAGAATTTCCTTCTGTGAGGAGCTTTTCGCCGGACCAACGCCTGCCTGTCCCATATCCTCAGGCGGATCATGACACGACAGGATCCGGCCTTTTCAAACCGGCATAGAACCGGGCAATTGTGGAGGGTCTGATCCCGTTATCCGGGACCCCGGTCTTGCCGGTTCGATTCATCCCCCATTATGCGGAACCACTGGTACATGTAATGGAGCCCGGAAACGATTGTTATTCCCCCCGTGACCCAGAAAAGGCCGTCGCAGATCGGGAAAAACGGGGGAAAATATCCCTTGGAAAGGACAACAAAAACGGTTGCCAGTTGCAGGCATGTGGTTGTTTTGCTGACAACGGAGGGCTGAAGTTTGAACTCCTGGCCGTGCAGGTAGAGGATCAGTACGCCAAGGAGGATCAGCACATCCCTGCTGATGACAATAACGGTCACCCACGGGTAGACATACCCTTTTACGGACAGCACGACAAACGCTGAATTCAGAAGGATTTTGTCCGCAAGAGGGTCCAGAAAGGCGCCGAGTGTGCTTTTCTGGTCAAACAGCCTGGCGACCACCCCATCGGCGGCGTCGCTTATTCCGGCCACTGTGAAAAGAACGAGTGCGGACAGGGCCTCATCGTTCAGAAGGTAAATAATGAAAATGGGCGTCAGGATGATTCGTATACTGGTAATGAGATTGGGTACTGTCATTCGACCTCGAATACAATCGTTCCGTTTTCAGCCCGGTAGAAGTCCAGCAGAAAAGGAAGGCTTTCATGGTTCAGGACACGTTCCAGGAATTGATTCTCATTGCCTTCAAATCCTATCTCAATGGAAATGGCATTATCCCGGACCCTGGTTTGCTTGATCGATTTTATGCCGGTTACATTTTTGCGGAGAAACCGCCTGAAGTCTATGAATTGCTTATAGGTTTTGAGATCTTTCAGGGTGACCTGCAGGATATGAATCTGCCGGTGCCCGCGGGTAGTTGCGCGCACAATAGCCGGTGTCAATTCTGAAGCCAGGACATTGACCAGAGCGTCATAAACATTGGCGCGAAGCGTGCGGTTTTCGAGGTTTCCGGTTACGGGTTCTGTTCGCGCGGCCCGAGCGATTTCGTCTCCCCTGTTCACGTCAAGCGCGCGGAGCGTCATGAATATTTCTTTGGTGTCCGTCGTTCCGGTCCTGCCGCAGATGACAACATCCGCAGAGAAAAGCTGTCCCCATTTGCGGATATTTTCATCCGTAAGCGTTGGGACGCGCATATCCTGCGGAAGGTCGACTTCAGGGATGCTCTGACGCTGGTTTATAGGGCTGAAGCCTCTGTCTTCAAAGGCGTTTCTGAGGGCAACTTCGACGGCACTCATGGCAGAGGGTTCCTCGGGGTTTTTCCACCAGTAGAAGCGATTTCCTTTCAGTGTTTCCAATACCATGAAAAGAACTTTTATCCGGGGGCCCTCCATGGTTACGAGTCCGACCCGCCGGAGCTTTTGATCGACCACATTCCGGTTGATTCGGAGTGCCACCAGGATCTTGTACGCCTTTCCGGTGTAGCATTCCGCAAGGATGTGAAAGTTCTCGATCTCTTCGTGCGCGCCGGGGATGATCTCCTGAACCAGCCGCTGGAAATTGTTGATCATACCTTCATTGCCCAGCCGGCGGATGAGATAATCTTCTATCCCTTTGGTCAAGGCCTGAGAAAGGGCGGCTTTTTTCGCCTGGGCCAGATTGTCACCATGTATGGGGCTTGATCCAATAACAAGGATTTTGCCTGCGTAGGATTTTTCCTTTCCAGCGCCGGACGGGACGAAGACGAAGATGAGAATGAACATCAGCATCCCGCCGACCCGGGCCAATCTGCAGTAAGTTGAAAACCATGTTCGTTTTGTCATGGATCTGTACCTGTTTTATGATTCCCTGAGAAGTCAAGTCTGGATTTCAATTAGATAATAAACAGTTAAAGGTCAAGACTTTTCATGCAGGAAAGACTGTACCCGTGACAGAAGCGAATCGGTATCCTCGGGCCGGATCCACGAATATTCAGGATCCGCACGGAACCAGGTCAGTTGCCGTTTAGCGTATCTGCGGGTATCCTTCTGCAGTTGATGGACGGCTTCATCCAGAGACCACTTTCCACGAAGATAATTAACCACGTGCCGGTACCCGATGGATTTCATGGGCTTGAGGTCGGGACCATAACCTTTTGCCATGAGGGCTTCGGTCTCTTCGATCAGACCGGACGAGACCATGGTGATACTGCGCTGGTTGATACGGTTGTACAACTCTTCTCTTTCTATCTCCAGACAGATTTTCAACACCTGCAAGGGGTGATCGGAAAAACCGTGGTCCCTGAACAGGTCGGATGGCCGGCGCCGGGTCAGATGGGCGATTTCAAGAAAGCGGATAATTCTTATTCGGTCATTGGGATGAATCCGTTCCGCGGATCGGGGGTCTACCCGTCTGAGTTTTTCATAAAGCGGCATGGTCCCGAAGGTGTCGCACCGGTCGTTGAGTTCTTTTCTGAATGCGGGGTCTGCCGGGGGACAGGGAAATAGCCCCCGGGTCAGGCTGTTGATATACAACCCTGTTCCGCCCGTGACAAAACATGCCTTCTGCCCTGAAACAACCTTTTCTACAGCCGGCAGTGCCAGGGCACGGTAACTGGCCGCATTAAATTCTTCATCAGGGTCCACTACATCGAAAAGTCGGTGGGGGATCCCTTTACGCTCCTCAGGAGTGGGTTTGGCCGTACCGATGTCCATTCCCCGGTAGACCTGCATGGAATCGGCGTTTACGATTTCACCGTCCAGTGCCTGTGCCAGTTTCACGCTGAGCGTGCTTTTTCCGCTGGCCGTGGGACCGGCAATAACAATACACTTTGTTCTGGTCATGGGTCCGGTTCCGTAACCGAGAAACCTTTGCGCAAGACCTATTCTGCATCAACTCTGCATTAGACCCGGATTATCATCCTCGAAATATTTTGTTTTTCTATTTCCCTGTGCACAACACGGGAGGTCTTCGACTTGATTTGGCGCAGAGTCGGTCATACTTCAAAGGTCTCACCATTTCGAGATGATCCAGTCGGGGTTATACCACCCTTTTAAACATTTTTTCGATTTCACGGTAACTGATATGTCTGAACACAGGCCGGCCGTGGGGGCAGTTTGACGGAAGGTCGGTTTGTTCCAACTGTTCTATAAGACGCGTCATTTCTTCACGGGTCATGGGGTCCCCGGCGCGGACAGCACTGTGGCAGGCCATGATGATCAAGAGACTGTCAATAAGGGATTCTTCTCCGGTTGGTGTTTCCGCGAGTTTTTCAAGAAGTTCGGAAAAGAATACCTCCCAGTGTGTATTTTTCAATAGCGCGGGATGCGACCGCAAAAGAAAGGTGTTCCCGCCGAAATGCTCTAGCGTGATTCCGGTCCGGGACAGGTACGGCTCTTTTTCGAGTGCGATCCTTGCCTCTTTCACGGAAAGCTCCAGTGTATAGGGGAACAGCAGGTTTTGGATTTCCATTTTCGAAGAATTCATACCTTTCTTGAGTTCTTCATAGATGATTCGCTCATGGGCCGCATGCTGGTCCACCATGAGCAGTCCGTTTTCCCCCTGACACAGGATATAGGTGTTCCCCAGTTGTCCAATCACCTCCGGGATTTCCCACCCGGCTTTCTGTTGAGACGGTTCGTTGCGGATCGGTTCCAGTGTCTGGATTGTCCATGTCCCCGTGGCTGCGGTTTGGCCGGGCAGAGGCCGGCTGTCAGGAGGCGGTTCGGATACCACCGATTGAAAAACGGCAGGGGGCTCCGGGGAGAAGGCTCCTGAATCCGCATGGCGCCCGGACGGAAGAAAAGGATGAACGGAACGGGACAGCACCTGTTCAATTGTCGCGGAAATCATCCGGAATACGTTTCGGCTGTTATGGAACCGGACTTCCTGTTTGGCCGGATGCACATTCACGTCCACCTGTGAAGGATCCAGGTCCAGGAAAAGCACTGCCTGGGGGTAGTGGCCTTTCATCAGTCGTTGTCCATAGCCTTCCATGACCGCCCGGGTGACAAGCCTGTCCCGGATGTTCCGGCCGTTTACATAGAAAAACATGCGGTTTCCTCTCGTCCTGGAGAAATCCGGCGGTGCGAGGAACATACGGAGGGATATCCCCTGGACGGTTTCCTCCGCTGTCAACATGGCTTCGGCGACTTTCCCCCCCATCAGGGCATGGAGTCGGGAAATCACGCGGTCGCAGGCGGGGAAATTGAGAATCGTTTTTCCCGAATCCTCCAGTTTAAAATGGATGGTCGGATAAGGCAGGACCGTACGGGAAACAATGTCAACAATGTGATTTGTTTCTGTTTTGGAAACGCGCAGAAATTTTTTCCTGGCCGGCATATTGAAAAAAAGGTCCCTGACTTCGACAACGGTGCCGGACGGCGCGCCAGTTTCCTCGATAGCGGTCAGTTTTCCGGCTGAAATCCGTAGCCGGTATCCTTCGATCCGGTCCCGGGGCCTCGATGTGATCTGCAACCGTGACACGGAAGCAATGCTGGGAATGGCCTCCCCCCTGAACCCCAGGGACTTTATGGCAAAGAGGTCGGATGATGTCTCTATCTTGCTTGTGGCATGCCTTTCAATACACAGCAGGAGATCATCCCTGGACATCCCCACACCGGTGTCGCTGACCCGGATCAGACGTTTCCCCCCGTTCTCAATCCGGATATGGATACGTTCCGCTGCAGCGTCGATACTGTTGTCGATCAGTTCCCGGACAACAGATGCGGGTCTGTCAACAACCTCCCCCGCAGCAATCTGGGAGGCCACATTTTCCGGTAGGATCCTGATGGTATTCATCGTTCAAGAAATTTGCCATCTGATATCGGTGACCGGAGCGACGCATGAATCCGGAAGCGTCTGGCAAATGATCGGGCGCGTTTTGCGAGGCCGGGATTTCTTTTCCCGATGGGGTCATGAGCCAGACAGGGGGACATCTCCGGGTATTTCAAAAAGCCTTTTACCACACGCGATGAGAGTCCGATCATAGAGACGGTATACTCACTGAAGCCGCGCCCGGCAGCCAGTCTGTCGGGGAAAAACAGGTGATGCGTCGTATAGGCGTGGTCGGAGATCCGGACAGACTGGGTATAAAGCAGTTTCCGAGCGTCCAGGCCGTTTTTTCTCCGTCCGGAAACAACTTTCAGAAGTTCGTCACAGGAACGATGATCCATGTCCAGGACGTTTCTGGCAATTTTTGTATATTTCTGCCCGACCAGGTAGTCTGCCCGTATTTCCCAGTAAAGGTGGCTTTTCTTCCTCAGTGCTCGGTATTCATGTGTCATGGTGGGGACAAAAAAGTTGTGTGCAATGACATCGGCAGCCAGATGGGAGAGGAACCCGTAGGCATACGCAGTTTCCTGGTCGCTGTCCGCCTCATGGAGGAGCCTGAAACCGCCCTTCCAGTTGTGGGCCTGACCCGCCATTTTCATCTTTCTTTTTCCCAGGAAAAAATCGGCGGCCAGACATCCATACACATATTCAGACGGGAAGGACGAGATAACACCGGCAATGGCAGGCAGGATCAGCCGGACGTCATCCAGCACGGTCAGGGCGATCGCCGTGTGAACGCCGGGGCCCCATGCCAAGGCATTTTCCGCGTACAGAAGCAGTGTTATAACGGAAATACAGATGAACTTAATGGGTTTTGCGAATATCATAGGGTCCGGGCCGTTCCCGTCTGTTATTCCAGACGGTTTTGGAAAGAGGCCTTTGGAAAAAGTCCGGCTCTGTATGGCGGAGCGGTTGCACGCATTGCGGCATACCGCTGAGTACCCCTGTCGAAAATGCCGCTTGCGGTACAAAATCACATTCAACAGGATCATCGTTTTGTCATGGATCGAATATCCGGCTTTTCTTTCTTGTTTAGCAGGGATTGGCCGCGGTTTCAACCGGATAATGCCCTTAACACAGGCCTGAAGGACGGTTCATTCGCAGACCGGATGGAAAGCCCCGGGTTTCCATGCACCCAGGGCTTGATTTTTCCGTGATCTTTGCTAATATCCCGAATTCATTTTTTGAAAACAGTTTATGCAGGTTTTAGGTTTCTTCTTTTCCCGCTCAGAGTCCGGGATCTTCGACTTGATCCCGGCCAAATCCCGTCATGGCGGGACTCATTTCAGGATAGACACGCGGTAGCGGCTTGCGATCCGGTCCGGACAGAAGACAGAATGCGGTGGTCATGGACAAAAAAGACTGGCAGGAAAAGGGAAAAGGCCACAGAGAGAGATTGCGACAGCGGTTTCTGGAAGGCGGTTTTGAACGGTTTTCGGATGAGGAAGTTGTGGAATTTCTTCTTACGCTTGGAACGCCCAGAGCGGATATGAAGCCTGCCGCACGCATGGCCCTGGCACACTTTGGCAGTCTCTCCGCCATCCTTTCCGCACCCCTTGAAAAACTACTGGAAATCAAGGGGATTGGACCGAAAAACGCATTGTATCTGAAATTTGTCCACCAGGTAGCCGGCAGGTATCTATAAGTCCGTGCAAGGGAAAGGTCATTTTTCGAGTCATCAAGGGCCGTTTTTGATTATCTTTTCCAT
>CAYTJI010000050.1:0-8772 GCA_964438065.1 uncultured Desulfobacteraceae bacterium
CTGGTTGGCGTCGTCTGCAAGTAGGTCGAGGCAGCGTTCGCATACGTCAATGGCTTCAACGAGCGTTACGTCATTTCTTGTTTTCTGAAAAATTATCCAGTAAAGGAAGGTCAAATCCTGTACCAAGTAAGGACTTCCAATAAACCTCCTTTTGGTCTCATTTAGGATAAAGATACTCTCCTTAAGGAAGATAAGCTTCACGTAATCTTCATTACCCGTTTCTACGCACATTTTTTCGCTATTCAGAAGCGCCTGCTCGTATAATTCGATATTGTCTTGAATTCCCCCATATTTCATCTCTCCAACAGCATCTTGATATGAAATCCTGTGAGCAGGGTCCAGTTTACTTTCAAAATATATAGTTCGGTTGATGCCAGTTGTATCTATCACAATTTGAAATTCGCCCTGTCCAGGAATATTCAAGTTCATGATACCCCCTTCGTTCGTCTAATAATGGTACTGAGATCACCTCCCCGCGGCCATCCGCCGGCGTAAGTTTGGACAAAACTATATGACCTTTCGAAGAGGTAGTAACTCTTAAATCTGAACTGAATCGCAATAAGCTTGAGATCAGCACTCAATTCTTTGTATCCTCCTGTTCTGAGCAGTATTCTGTCTCCTGTTTTTTTATTTTGTGGAAAATTGCATTTGAAGTATTTATATAAGTTTGTTAACCCCTTATCTGTATCCAATGGTTGGTCGTCGTCCCTGAAGTGAGAACTTGCCCATTTATAAGGCTCATAGACATCAAGATTCTTGATCACGGCAATATCCTGGTCCACGAGGCATTCCGTATTGAAAAGGGATATGCTGTTGATAAGCTCCCTCAGCAGTTGTGCGCAATAAAACGCGTCCGCCGTATCCGTGGTCAAAAGGATCACCCGGTCTTTTTTTCTGAAATCGGTACCAGAACCTTTCGCGAGATCTTTCTTAAATTCATCACGCAATCTGCCGTTTCTGTCGTAGTAGTAGAGATAGAGACTGGAGATCTCGGCCGGCAGCCTGTCTTCACCTCTATCCCTTTTTTTTATATTTCGCTTGATTTCAGTGTCCTTGAAATATTTTTCAGTAAAGCCTTTCGTAAAATTATACAGGCCGGGTATGGTATCCGGGCAGACTGTCGGTTCGCCGTTTTCGACCGTCACAGCAATTTTGTCCACCGCCGCCTGATTTTCCTGAAAATAATCAAGAACCTGGTCTGAACAATCCAGAATTCCCCTGTTATTAGTCAAAAGGGATGTCCCTGCTGAGATCACTATTGTCCGCATATATTCCTCCATCCCATTATGTCCGCGCTTTATTGAAGTTCAGGGCATCTTTCGGCAAGCTGCGAAAAGCGGTTTACAATTTTAACGTTTCTTACTTTCTCATTTCTCGCTTTCTGGTTCCCGCGTTCTTTGCGCAGGAATGCATACCATACGGGTTCCCGCGCAAAGAGCATGGAAACCATGCGAAAATCAACATCCCTGCCTGCAGCAGGCGGGTAAAAAGTGTAAACTGACAAATGAAGGATGCCCAGATCAGTAAGCCCTGCTTCGAGACCTTTGCAAAACGTCCCCCTTCGCCCAATTTCTGCGTTACGCTCAAATTTTAATCCTCGAAATACGCGGGTGTATTCCCGCGGTTAAAATTTTCGCCTTCCTTGAACCTGGACAAAATTGAACATTTTTAAAAGGTCTTGCTTTGTTATCGTCCACCAGCAAAGACTCACAGCATCATGTTGTTTCTTCTTTTACTTTCAGGCCGCTGGTCTGGTTCCATTTTTCAATACGCACGAACCTGGACCACTGAATGTTACCGTGTCCGTCCAGGTATTCGCATACAACCAGGCTCAATCTGTCCCGATCGTTTGATACGGGAATTTTTCCCGGGTAACTGAAAAGATGCGGAATCTTTTCCTCATAGAGGTAGTCTTTGATCCCCTGGTTGACGTATCCCCACAGGATGATACGTGTTTCCCGCAATGTAAGCGTTTTTGTCCATACGGACTGCCAAAAGTCGTCTATAGGAAAGTCCGCGGCAATGCGAAAGAGACTGTCATCGAGCCTTCTGATTCTGATATTTTTTTCTTTACAAAAGAGCCGTGCGGAGACGAGGAACTGTCCTGCATCATCAGGAGCGTCGGATAATTCACAGAACAGGTTTTCATGGAAACATTCAAGGATGGCGTAGGCATTTCCATTTAATTGCATCAACTTCTTGTAATCCTCAAACTTAAAGTCCGTGGCAGCCACGTCTTTTCCATAAACGGTCATGCAGGTTTCACTCATGCGCGTCTTCTCCTTTCCACCAGTTATCGGCTGAAGTAACGCCGAGGGCATTCTTTATTGCCGAAATGTCTTTAATCTCTTGATCATTGATTGTTGCCCCCACAAATTTCAGCACGCCATTGCCTTTGCTTTTACCATACCCGAACCGTATGGGTGGAAGCCCATCTCTGAGATCCCGGAGCAGGAAGGCAAGCAGGCACCTGTCAAAAGCGGAAGGGTTTCTGATTACAAAGCTCAGACGCAGGGTTCCGCAAATAACCGGCTGCTCGTTAAAAAGCTTTCCTTCCAAAGCACCGCCGGTAAACCGGTCAATGGCCACATGATCCAGTTTTTTCTTGTCAGGCTCGGCATAAAAAAAGGTATCATCGAATTGGATTCTTCCTGCCAGGCAAGCATTACCGAAAAGCCGGCAGATAGGACAGGAGTGTTTGTGTATAATCCTGGCCAGTTCTTCTTCGGACGGCTTTTCCCCGTTTTCTTCCTCAAGCTTTTCCAGGCATCTTTTTATCCTGCTGCTGCATCCCACTTCTATATCCAGAATGTCACATGCATCTGCTCCGAGGGTGCGCAGGATCTTCTCGGCGCGGGCACGGATAACCCCCTTGATAGAACTGCCCGGGATATAGTCCAGCGCCCCGTTCCTGGTCAGGGCGGCGGTAAAGACAGCGTCATAGTCGTCGCCGCTCCATCTGTTCTTGATGAGAAACGGAGAGTCTTCAACCTCCATTTCAATGGCACAGACAAGCTCTTTAAAGTCTTTTAGAACCAAATCAGCGTTCAGATCCGATACAGAGACCTCTTTTTCGGGAATGGCCTTTATGTCTCTTGAACAAAGGTAAGAGCTGATTTGTCGTGGATCACTGAAATCAAGGGACCGCCATCTGTATTCGAATTTGCAGGCCCCCAGACCCCGGCTTTTTCCCGCCCCAAGCTTGATTCTGCCAATCTTGAAATTCTCCATCAGGTGCAGAATCAATGCCCGCATCTTTTCAGCATTGTCTTCTTCTCTGATTTCAAGCTTTATTACCAGGGGAAGTTCAAGGTCTGCCTGAGTAATTTCAAGGTCGTATTTGGCCTTGTGTCTGGAGGCACCCAGTTTGCGGTCGACGGCAACCCCGTCGCGAAGGAAAGTCACTGGAAATTCAGCATATGCGTCCTCCGGAAATTCAGCATATGCGTCCTCCACAAAAAGGCGTGATTTTAGCCCGGTTTCCTGTTTATCTTGATACCCGAAGATCAGGTTGATGAGTTCCGGTTCCTCGAACAGATCATTTGCCCTTGCCCTCAGTGCCCCGGCTGAGGAGGTGCCGGGGATATAGAATCTGCCGTCCGCAGTTTTCAAAAGGGCTGAATCCGTCTCCAGGGTGATCTCGGCCGATGCGATGTGGACCGGCGTTTCGAAATAGAGCACTCCTTCGAAGAACTCCCAGTATCTGATTTTTCTCTCTGGTATCATAAGTCCACCTCCACCTTGCCCTCCTGGCCGTCATACAGGATACGAAAGGTGATTTTTTCCTTGAGCAGGACAACCTGGTCAATGAATCTCAGCAGTGCCTGTCTGGCCACGATGAGCTTCAACATAGAAAAATCCTCCCGGATTTCATCAGGGAGCGGACCCAGTTTAAGCCCGAAGTATTCCACTCCCTTGATCTTATCGAAATTTTCCGCCTTCTGAAGCGTTTTCAGGAAAGTGTCAATAAGAAACTCATTGAATGGTTTTCCCAGGAACCTGAATGTCCATTCCTTCCGGGAAGAGGCCTTTTCTTCTCTTTCCAGCAGAAACTGTATTATATCATTCAGACTCTTGGCCGCCAAAACCCGCTCACGGAAAGTATGCCATTGGCTCGTGGCCGGTAACTTCCTTTGGTGACCCTCCAGTTCATGAATGATATCCTTCCCATCGTCTCGCCTTTTCCAAGGTTGCCTGAATTCTACTGCCCGGCTCGGTGTATCAAGACGTTGCATCTTCCTCGTCCTCCCCACATGGTTTCAGCTTTTGAGTTTTCAAGTTGATAATTACCTGCCCGAAACCTTCATTCCGCCTTATGCCAATGCCTTTCTCCATAAGGGTCTCCAGTTTACCGCTTATATCCGCCCCATTTTTGTAATGTACAGTAAATACGGAACCCTTCGAAATGGTGCATTCCATGGGCAGCGGCATCTGCCGCTTCTGATTGAACCCCATGAGAATACCTGTTTTCCAGAAAGATCTGTATCTGTCTCCCTCGGCATACGAATATACCTCCAGCTCCCCCGGGTCGATATCCAGGACTGATCCGAGAACATTTTTATCAATTCGGGAGCAGTAATTGAGTGCCTTGTTCAGGACAATGGCATCGGAAAAAAGGTAGAGGGAAAAAATACCGTCTCCGGATATGACGCCGTCTCTCCAAGGTTCCCGGCAAGTTTTGTCCTTTTTAACGGGCCTGTAGATCTCCACCCGGCCGTATCCCCTTTGCCGCGCCTTTCCCAATTTCACGACAGGATTCTCTTTAAGCAGATCACAAAGGGTATCTCTCAGGTGTTCTTCAGAAAAAGAGATTTCCCCGTAGAACTCCTGGCCCTCGGTCAGAGTCTCAAAAGAGAATAGCTCCTTATCTTTTGACGCATGGGCTACCCGGTTATGGGTAATGATCCGTCTGCTCACTTCGTGCGTAAATGGCCCGATTGACCCTTTAAAATAGCAATACCCGCCCTTATGCTCCATAGGTTCTCCGCAGGATTTTTCTGGACAGATTTTTGGGATGGGGTTGCAGAGGCAATCGGAAATGCCGTGCATGGTTCGTCCCATGGGTTTTGGCGAATTGAAGCCGTGATACTTGCAGCCGAACACTGAATAAGGTGTGGGAAAGCAATTCCCAGATCCTCCTGCAACCGGATAGGCTGGGGAGAAAATGGTTTTTTCGGACAGGAACAAATCCCGGAACTCCGGTACCCTATGAATCTTCTGGCACCCTTTTTTGCGCAGATAAAGGTTTGCGCAAAGTCCCAGCATGGTCGAACCGGGGATGAAATCCCGGGTGGTAAGTACATTGCCGATCTGCGACCCGTCACTGATAATCATGGGTTCCTCCAGCCGGAAACGATAATGGAGATAATACCTGCTCATAGCTCGCTCCAGTTTGGGTTGAATGTAATGGCGATCCAATCATCGATACTTTTCCCCGCATATTTCGCGGGAATTTCCATTTTTACCAAGCCTTTTCCCCTTGTTTTGCCTGACCCTATGTGATCCACCAGCCGTATGCCGCAAAAAAGCAGACTCAGCAGATCATTATCCACGAGCCCGGCTGCCGGAACAATATCAAAACAAAAGATGTAGTCCGGATGGTCAAAGTCAGGAGAGGCCACTTCCATTGAAAAAAGATGATCCTTTTTTGCGGTTCCTGTCGCATAACTGATGCTCGTGTGAGACTCGTTCCACGAAACCGATTTACGGATAAACTCGCGTGTGGCCGGATCCATTCCATGCTTTTTGAGATAGGCGGAGTGAAATTCCAAGGCTGATGGGATGAAGGGGGTCCCAAAAAGGCGTGTAATGGGTCCATAAACGTTTGGATCTTTCAGGTCGCCACCGTTTTTTGTAATATTCTTCATTTCCTCAATGACGGTTTCATAGGGGCGATGTCTCTTTAGAAGGGCGATTTCTTCACAGGCTTCCCGAATGACCCCTTTGAGAGTAGTTCCAGGAATATATGGAAGACCCTTGTCATCTTTTGTAATGGTATTATCCAGTATGCCCGCAAGGCCGTATCCGCTCTGAACGGCATAGCCGGAGAGAAAATGAATTGATATTGTTATTGGTTCCATGCTGTTACCTCCTTACCATATCCGTAAGTTCTGCAAGGTCGAGGAGCCTTGTTCTCCAGAAGTGTTCCCCTTTATGCTTTCGCCATCCAAAGCTGTTCAGCAAATCTCTGTATTTCTTTCTTTCTGCCTGATCCATGCGTATAGCGTATTTGAGCAGCTCCACGGTACTTTGATATCGCCCCAGCCTGAGAATTTTCCTCATGGATTTAATCTTATTTTTAGACAGAAGGCGAAGATTCACGGCGGCTGTTCTGAGGCTGTCCAACTCGCTTGCAAGGTAAGGTTTTGCAGTCAGGAAATGATCGCCATACCGGTATTCGTTTTCACGAACCTTTTCAATTTCATCACCCGAGGAAGTGAGAAGAAAATGAAAGTCCACCGCGGAGCAATCTTTATGTTCTCTTGAATACCTTTTTGCGGATCTCAGCAGAGAATGGGCGATTCGGTAGGCAAAATTGAATGGATAGTTCCGCTTGGCAAAAAGAATGCCGGTGGAAAACCGGACGCCCTGCCGGCCAAACGGTCCATTTTGATTTTGTGATTGTCCGGCTATTTCCTGGGTAAACGTATTGACAAAATTCAGGGCATTTGCTGCGTCGATGATGAAACAAAGATCGTCTCCTCCCATAATCAGAGGCCTTATGGATCCGAATGAGCAGGCACTTTTTTCATCAGGAAAGGTTCTATCGAGACTCAGGTCGAAAGCATCTTTTATGATGGATTCCAGCGCGGCTGCAAATTCTTGCAATTTCTCGATGGAATCGAGTCCGGCAATCTTTTCACCAATTCTGTTTCCATCCATAACTACCAGAGCGACCATGTCCGACCGAAGCCTCATTTTTTCCATGTTGGTTACAAATGTATAATCGGGAAATAGTCTGGTTTTCTTACCCCCTTTGTCGTAACGTACTTTGCAGATATTGCAAACAACGGACTTCCGCGATTTTTCGCTCGCGTATCTTTTTCCACACAATTCGCATATCTTAAAGTAGGGAGAAGCGGGAATATCCATTTCAAATGCCTTGCTGTATTTCTTTTGGGCGAGTGCTGTTTCAGCGGGAATCAATGTTTTGTTGATGAAATCGGTGTCATCTACTGTTTGTATGTAGGTCGTTACCGGGATCTCGTACCGTGCATAGGCATAGGTAATTGCCGTTTCAAACTTTTGTGCTTTTTCAAATGAATCAAAAATAATTTTGGTATTTCCGCCTGATGAATAGATGAAATCTTTATGTTTTCGAATGTCATCTATGGTGGATCCGAACCCGTTCTTCTTCAGCAGTTCAAGGGTATTGCCATCATCCGCGGCATTGATATGGTCAATAATCCAGCTCGCTCCGATGATAGTCCTCAGCTTGTTGGTATCAAAAATATAGCCCTGAATGTTGTCTACATCCAGAAGGAAAAGTTTTTTGTCAGTATTCATGACACAAGCTCCACTTGTTTTTGTAAGTATCTGAGCAATAATTTCGCCCATTTCCACGTTCTTTGCGCGGGAACAGGAAAACTGAAACCGTTAAAAATGTGAACTGCTTTTGAGCTTTTATGAGTCTGTTGACTCATAAGGATTTTCGTTCAAGATCAAGGCATGCGGAAAAAATAACCGGAGGCATATGGCTGATATTCGTAAGGATTATTTTTTCGCATAACCTGTCTGCGCCTGCCTGTCGCTGTTGCGGCGCAGACAGGTGTACAGCACGGGCAGGCGCGGAGATCGGGCAAAAAGACCATAAATCAACGGACTCATTTATGAAGCCTGCCAAACCTTCCAATAATTATGCCTTGGCAAAAATCTATATGAAGACACAATTATTCAGCAAACCGTGCCAGCCCGGCGCCATAGTTACCGGCCTGTAAATTCGCCCCGCAGGCACTGAAATATTTCATCCAGAAGCTCTTCAGTATGATCATATGCCCGGAGCTCTTCCCGCCCGCCCCTGCCGCATAGATTTTTACTCCTGTAAGAGAGGGCAAGCGGTTTTTCTTCTTCTCAAGGGATATGATCTTTTTTGTTCTTTTTTCCCCTGGAGGATACTTTTCGAAGTTATAATTCGGGGAATCCTCCACCATGTCCGACATGACAACAAGAATCTTGCGGGAATATTCGGGGTATGACTGAAACAACTGCTGAGCCGGCAAGAGTGCGCTCATGATCTCAGTACTCCCGCTTCCTTTACAATTCAGAAGAGTATCGGCCTTGTC
Organism: uncultured Desulfobacteraceae bacterium; assembly: GCA_964438065.1. GTDB lineage: Bacteria > Desulfobacterota > DSM-4660 > Desulfatiglandales > Desulfatiglandaceae > CAYTJI01. The sequence goes on from CAYTJI010000050.1 coordinate 8,283, forward strand.
TCTGATCTCCTTTTTGATGTTCAGCATTTTCTTGCGGTAAACCAAAAGATTGTCCTTCCATGAAGAATAGGCAGGTAATGCCCGGTTTACAGGATATGTGGCATTTACAGCGGATCGTGCATCAATGGCCTCCACAGCTATTCTGTCGCCGGGCCGCAGGCTGTCAAGTATCCGGTCGAACCATTTTATATAAATCTCTCTTTGTTTCACAGTACTGCCGGATAAATCAAAAAGCACATATACCAACTTCTCCGGCTTCTCTTCAGCAGTGCAAGCATGTCCGAAATGCATCAAAGGCATAGTGCCGAGAAAAAAAAGTATAGCCAGAAAACACCTGAAACACATTTTTACCCCCCTTAATGTCCGTCCATAAATAGCCGTTTATTGATGGGCACTCCTTAACATTTCTCGTCAAGTTCACCATCAAAAGGCTCGGTGACTACTCCGTCAGTTGAAGCAGACGGCTTCTGTCTTAAAGACAAGGCGTTGC
>CAYTJI010000051.1:0-8740 GCA_964438065.1 uncultured Desulfobacteraceae bacterium
CTGGTCAAAATGGCCATTTCCCGCTCGCGTCTTCTTCAGCCCCTGACAGAAGAAACCCTGCCTCTTACCAGACGGAGTCTCGTGATCGGGGGTGGCGTTGCAGGCATCCAGGCGGCCCTGGATCTGGCGGACAACGGCTTTGATGTGGTTCTTGTGGAAAGGGCCCCTTCTATCGGCGGAACCATGGCCCAGTTGGACAAGACGTTTCCGACAATGGATTGTTCCATCTGAATTCTCGGGCCGAAAATGACGGATGTCGGTCGACATCCCCGGATCAAGCTGCTGACCATGAGCGAAGTCGTTGACGTCAAAGGCTATGTCGGCAACTTTGACGTGAGCATTCTCAAGAAAGCCCGCTATGTCGATGAAAAGGAATGCACGGCTTGCGGGGACTGCGTCAAGGTCTGCCCGGTCGTCAGACCGGATGAATTCAACCTTGGGCTTTCATCGCGTCGGGCCATTTTTTCCCCGTTCCCTCAGGCTGTCCCGTCTGCTTATGTCATCAACATCAACGAGTGTCTGGGGCACAACCCTGTCGTATGTGCCAAATGTGTTGAGGCATGCGACAAGGGATGCATCAATTTCCACATGTCGGATGAAGAAATTGTGGAACGGGTCGGTTCCATCGTCGTCGCCACAGGCATGGATGTTTACGACCCCACTGAGCTTGACGAATACGGGTACACACGGTTTGAAAACGTGCTGACGAGCCTTGAATTCGAACGTCTCATCAACGCGGGGGGGCCGACCAGCGGGGAACTGATCCGCCCTACGGATCGGAAGCGTCCCGCCTCCATCGGCTTTGTTCAATGCGTAGGGTCCCGCTCCGCCAGAAAAGGGAGCGAGTACTGTTCAAACGTCTGCTGCATGAATACCGTAAAAAGCACCCTGGTCCTCAAAGAGCACTATCCGGATATGGACATCAAGGTGTTCTATATCGACATAAGAGCCTTCGGCAAAGGGTTCGAAGACCTGTACAAACGGAGCCGGAGACTGGGCGTGCAGTATCTGAGAGGCCTGCCCGGAACGGTCGAACAGGATGAAAACAAAAGCCTCCGGGTCGCAGTTGAAAACACCGCTACCGGCAGGGTCGAAATCCTGAACCTGGACATGCTGGTACTGGCCGTAGGAATGAAACCCGCACACGGCACGCGGAAACTCCAGGAAATGCTGGGGCTTCAGCTCACATCGGACGGCTTTTTTCTGGAAGCCCATCCCAAACTCCAGCCCGTTGATGCCGCGACCCGCGGTATTTTCTACGCCGGATGCGCCGAGTCGCCCAAAGATATCAAAGAGACTGTAACACAGGCGTCCGCCGCCGCGTCCCGTGCCATTCGACTGATGCACAAAGGGGAAATCACGACGGAAGCGATCACCTCGGAAGTAATCCCCGATTTGTGTAAATCGTGTGGAAAATGCGCAGAGGTATGCCCTTATAACGCCATTTCGGTAGAGGTAAAAAAGAAAACCCCTGCCGTAGTGAATACCGCCGCCTGTGCGGGATGTGGAACTTGTGCAGCGGAATGTCCATTCGGTGCCATAAGGATGAACCATTTTACGGACGAACAAATCCTGGCTCAGGTTGATTCCGTTCTCGAAGATGCCCCGGAGAAAAAAATCTTGGTGTTTGCATGCAACTGGTGCTCTTATGCCGGAGCGGATTACGCCGGGGTCTCAAGGCTTCAGTACCCTCCGAACGTCCGCCTGATCCGGACCATGTGCTCCGGTCGCGTGGATGAAAAGTTTATCTGGGACGGTTTTTTGAAAGGAGCACCGGTTATCCTTGTCAGCGGATGTCATATCGGGGACTGTCACTACATCGACGCGAACCACTGGACGGAAAGACGCATCGAGAAGGTGCGCAGGAAGATGACAAAACTCGGCATCCGACCGGAAAGGCTTCAGCTGGAGTGGATCAGCGCGGCGGAAGGCGTACGTTTTTCCGAAATCATGCGGCGTATGGAAAAACTGCGCCACAGCGTCACAAATGAAGAAATCGTCGAAACGGTAAGAATCTTGAAAAACCGGTAAGCGCACGGGTTCCGTAACCATTAACACGCATCTGTCCCTCTTGTTTCACGCACTTACCTTCTTTTACAACCTAAAACCTGCATAAACTATTTTCAAAAAGGAAATTATGCTTTTAATATCAGCGAATTATAGGAACGTTGGGCTTGCGTGACACGCATCGATTTGAATCCGGCCATAAAGACTGCGGTTTTTGAAAATAGTTTACCCTCCGGGAGCGTCGCGTTTGCAGGATTTAGGTACAAGCAGATCTCATCGGGATTGTTTTTCAGCACCCCCGGCTAAAGTCCTCTCTGTTTTTCTTCAAGCTCCTGCTTTTTCTTGCACTTGATACAAAGCGTGGCCACGGGACGCGCCATTAATCTGCCCTCTGAGATCTCTTCTCCGCATTCCTCGCAGATACCGAAAGAACCTTCCTCGATTTTTTCCAGAGCAACCCGGATCTTTGCTATCAGCTTGCTTTCTCTTTCGCGCATATGAAAGGAATAATCCGCTTCGACTTCCATGCATGCCTGGTCGACGATCTCAGGCGAGGTATCTTTGATATCTTCGGAGACCTTGATCGGTTCGCTCGTTTTGAGTAACAGCTCATCCAGCTGTTGCGTCAGGATTTGTTTAAAATATTTGATTTTTTCTTCATCCATATTACCAACCCATCTTTTTGTGCGCGTGTGGGAATCGGCTGGCTATTGTGAAGTAAAAACGTCAGAGGTCAGCGTTTCATTCGTCCGGTTGAGCATTGCATACCGAATAAAATTTCTTTCAGCGCTTTTGAAATCGCTTTCAGAGTAATACGCCAGATTCTCCGGAATCCGGAATGCTCTTCTGTATCGTCTGTAAAGCTCTTTAAGACCTTCATTTTCCCTGGAATTATTTTTCATGCCAAAGTCCTGCATAAAAAACAAACACAGACAAAATGATATAAAAATACCCTTTAATTTCAACAATATATACTGCCCCACATGGGTTTTGCTACAAAATAATCATGAAAAGCGACGTGTCAACGGATGGATTTTCATTTTTTTAAGGCATGGTTTCTCCTTCACAATCCGGTCTGCACAACCGGCCGATAATACCCCGCAGGGAGGTGCATGTTTCCATGCCTGACCTTCCGCACGGACCGCCTTCAGACAAGGCAATGATGAAAACCACCTGAAAAAATCCTTTTGACATTGAACCTAAAACCTGCATAAACTGTTTTCAAAAAGGAAGTTATATTATTAATATCAGTGAGTTATGGGGAATGCGCTACGATTGCAGGATTTAGGTGGAAAATATGTAACGGCATGAGTGAAAGAGGAGGCGGTTGATGAGACTTTTAACTCGTTCCGATTTTGATGGTCTCGGGTGCGCGGTACTGCTCAGGGAGGTCGGGATTGTTGACGAAATCAAATTTGTTCATCCAAAAGATGTCCAGGACGGACTGATAAAAGTCGGCCGTGACGATGTGCTCGCCAACATCCCGTACGTCAAGGGATGCGGGTTGTGGTTTGATCATCACTCCAGTGAAAAGCAGAGGAGGAGTTACGGGCAGTTTGAAGGGGTAAGCAACCCGTCAGCGCCGAGTGCCACAAGTGTCATATATGAATATTACGGCGGTGAAAAAAGGTTTAATGACGATCATTTCCGGGAACTTCTTGCTGCTGTCAACAAAGCCGATTCCGGGGATTTTACAATGAGCGAAATCTTGAACCCCGGGGGTTGGGTCCTTCTTTCTTTTATCATGGATCCCCGAACGGGCCTGGGTCGGTACCGGGACTACAGAATAAGCAATTATAACCTGATGATGGATATGATTGACTACTGCAGGTCCAAACCAGTCGGCGAGATCCTCGAGATTGAGGATGTGAAGGAACGGGTTGAACGATATTTCGAGCAGGAACGGCTTTTTCAAAAAATGATCCGGAAAAATACCACCGTAAAGGGAAACGTCATTATTGTGGATCTGAGAAACCAGGAAGAAATATTCACCGGAAACCGGTTTGTTCTTTATTGTCATTACCCCAAGCAGAACATCTCCGTCCAGATTATGTGGGGGCTCCGCAAGCAGAATGTCGTAATAAGCTGTGGGCACAGCATCATCAACAAGACTTCAACAGTCGATGTGGGGGCCTTGATGTTGAAATACGGCGGGGGAGGACATCAATACGTCGGCACATGCCAGGTGCCGACCAATGAAGCAGATGAAATTCTGGGAGAAATTGTACAGCAACTGAACGAAGCTGGATGATTCGACCGGGGAACCGCCTGGAACGAACATCGGATCCCGTTCATTCACGCACGAGCCAGTGCGCGTCATCTCTTTCGAAACAGTAATATGTGCCTGATACTTATTGCCCTGAATGCACACCCGGCTTACAAACTGATTATCGCGTCCAACCGCGACGAATTTTTCGACCGGCCGGCGACTGGAATCCACTTCTGGGAAAACACCCCGGATCTGCTCGCTGGAAAAGATCTCAGGGAGGGCGGCACATGGCTGGGGATAACGAGACAGGGCAGGATCGCAACCATCACCAATTATCGGGATCCTGCGCTGCTGAAAACAGACGCCCCTTCCCGCGGAAGGTTCGTCCTCGAATTCCTGCTTTCCCATGAAACACCCGAGGAATTTATAAAGAAAAACATCGAGTTCGCCCACAAATGCAATGGATTCAATCTTATCCTTGGAGAAAGGAACAGACTTTACTGGTACTCAAATGTTGTAGGTAAATGCCGGCGTCTTGCCCCCGCCATATATGGATTGAGCAATCACCTGCTCGATACCCCGTGGCCGAAAGTCACCCGAGCCAAGACCGCCCTTCAGGAACTCCTTTCTGAAAAATCCCAACCTCTGCCGGAAGATCTGTTCACTATTCTGAGCGACCGGTCAATGGCTGATGACAGGGAGCTTCCGGATACGGGAATCAGCACTGAATGGGAAAAAAGACTGTCGTCCATCTTTATTCCCGGCCCGGTGTACGGAACGCGGTCCTCGACTCTCCTGTTTCTTGGTCATGACGACCGTGTGACTGTAATGGAAAGAGTGTTCGGTCCGGACTCAACCCCCGTGACAGATACCCGGTTCGAATTTCGGATCACGTCATGACACTCCTTTTCAATACGCTTCAGGTCATCCCGGAACGGGTATGGCGGTCATCGTTTCCGTTGATGACCGGAGACACCGCGAGCTTCCCGCCCCTGCCGCCAACCTCATGATATATCTGACGTGTCTGCGCCTGACACACGGGAAGGCACCGGGTTTGCCAGAATACGTCTGTTTTTCAAAGCGGGCACATATGGCATAGGAATTGCTTTTAATTAATACATGCAGGTTTCCGGAGCAAGGCGTTGGGAACGCTGACCCGCACCTGAGTAAAAATATCCGGAACCGGTTCAGGCACAAGGTATACCCGTCAGGTTCCCTCGTTCTTCTCACTCATTCCAATATCTCATAAAATTGGAGGAAAATCAAGTCGTTGACGCTAAAATCATCTCTTCCCATGCATGAGATTGACATGGACCTCGGTAAACACCACCCGGTTCAATGTCAGGATCCGGGTCCAGGTCCCTTGACTTGTGGATAAACTGAAATCACTCTTTTTTCAGACGGTTTGCACGCGATACCGGATACTTTTCCGGCGGGATTGATTTCCCTTTGCCGGATCAGAATTTCAAACAGTACACGAATGTCTGAAAAAAGATACACGCTGTTTCATTCGTTATATCCGGTAAGCAGTGCCCATCCAGACAGGTATCCTGTCAAAAGCACGTTTTTCACATATTCCGGGGACTGGTTTTCAGCAACCTGTCCCCGCATATCCGGAAGGGGGGGGGTAAAATGCATATGGAAAAAGAATTTGTTGGTGACCGTAGAAGTGAATATCGACACAGCATCTGTATGGATGCCAGGGTTATTACCCCAAAAACCTCTTTTTGGGCGGTAGCAACAAACATTAGCGGGTCCGGCCTTGAAATTCAGTGCCCCGCGACAGTAAACCCGAAAACAAAACTCATGATTGCTCTTCAATTGCAGGAAGAATTTGTTTTTCACTGCACGGTAATCTGGACATTGGGGGACTTCATTGATGGCCGATGGGTTTACAGGGTCGGGGTAAAAACAGAGATCATCGCTTTTAAAAATACATCAGCGGCTTCAAAGAAAGAAAAGGCCGAACTGGTACAAAAAATTCTCCCCCAGATTAAAGCCAAAGGCAGTAACATCGGCCTGGCGGGGTCTGCTTCCGCATGATTTTCCAACCACAGGAAAATCCATCCCCAAGCCATTAAGCTATCCACCTGTCCTCAGTCTCTTTTTCTCTTCCACAGGTAATGGAAAGGGTTGACGCCTTTAACAATCGCATGCCAGGAAACCCAGAGGGCCACAAGCAAACCCGGACAAAGGGCCCCGATTTTTGCGGCATCCGACATGGTTCCGAAATGTCTGGTTGAAAAAGCAAAAATGTGGCCGGCCTCAACAGGATCGAAACCGGTGACCACAAAAAAATAGGAATACGCCACTGAATCAATCGCGATGACAAGCGCTGCCCCGAGTATGGCTCCGGCATACACGGATAGGATCATAAACAGCAATATCATTCCCCAACGCATCCACCCTTTCCCGACAAACCATCTAGTGCCCATCCATAAATCGTCTTTTTACCCAATCTCCGTGTTGTGCTCAAAAAATAATCATCAGAATATCAACCAGATGCCTGCCTGTCCCGTTAAATTCACGATAGTGACAGCGCAACGTATTGAATCGGGGCGGTTATTTTTTTCGCACGCCTTGATCCTGGCCAAATCCCGCCATGGCGGGACTCATTCATGGACGGACACGATCTACGTCATCAGGCCTAAAGCCCCGGTCATGAATCCGACCATTCCTTCCAGGCATTTTACCGATGTAGGGACGGGTTTTTCTTCTCTGCTTTCCCGGCCTGGTTTGGTCCACGGTTCAGTTGCTGACAAACCAAGGGCCCATGTTGCCGCATCTCATTATTTTTTCCTTCCTCTGAGACATAACAGGGGCACAGGGCAATGTCGGAACATCTTCTCGGCTGTGGATCCGAATAATGCATTGGCGAGGTTGGTTCGCCCTTTAGAACCCATGACCACCAGGTCGGCGCCAACCTCTTTGGCAATATCGATTAATTCCATAAACGGCATCCCTACTCGGAAAACAGTTTTCACATCAACATCTCTGCAGTCGCACTGTGCCAACAGGTCACGGGTCTTCTGCAGGCGGTTTTCTTTCTCCTTTGAAATATATTCATCGATATCCATACCCCCGCCGGACTGGATGATCGTTCTCATCGCGGTGATATCCCGCTGGTTGACGACATTAGCAACAATCAAATGCGCATCCAGAGATTTCGCCAGAGACGCTGCATATTTGAGAGTGTCATCGGAATATTCTGAAAAATCGATAGCCGCAACGATCTTTTTTATCTGGTCCATTATTTATCTCCTCTGAGAGCGGTCTGGTTGATGGTCTCGGAATAATGGCGTTATGAATCTTTGAGACCTGTGAAAAGCGATCACTTTTGCACCACCCGGCGCCTGCCGTGCGTGCCCGCACGCAGACAGGTGCGGCGTACCGGATGTACGCCCCGCATGATCCCTTGATTTCCCTGGACTTGCACAAAAATTCGCATTTCCGGATCAGAAATTCACCCGTGCCCCGAATTTCATTTATGGATGGACACGATATCACCGGGACAATTATGATTTTCGCCGTCCCCCCGCTTATCAGCGGGTGATCTTCGACTTGATTTGGCACAGAATCGGTCATTTTTCAAAGGTCCCTTTATGGAACCGTCAATGCTGAGCATCTTTCAAAAACGCCCTTGTCTCAAACCATGCCATACGTTCCACAGAGCAGTCGAATGCACGGGTATCTTCTCCGGCAAGTCAAACCCCGGTCTCTTCAGCACTTGCCGGCCAACCGGGAGATTGAAAGGTCCGGGTATATCCGGAAAACCCGGTCGAAGAAAAATATCTGTGCGGTAAAAAGCAACCACATCAGATCCAGAACGATATCCCACAAGGTAATAGGGTCTCCCGCATTTTCAAAACACCCGCAGCTGATCGGAATCCCCCGGACAAGATTCACGGCCTGACCGATAATGAAACAGACCAGCAACGACGCAATGATAGAAGATGCCGCTCGCGTTGAAAGGCCGATTATGAGAAAAAACCCGCAAGTCAGTTCCAGCCAGGGAAGATAAACGGCCACAAAATTAAGCATCCAGTAAGGGACAATCTGATACGACGCCAAGGCTTCAGCAAATTCTGCCGGATAGGGGATTTTTTCCATGCTCGCATACAGGAAAATAATGCCGATATACATTCGAAGCACGACAGATAAATACTTGCTGGAAATAATCCGCTTGATTAACAACCCGATATTTTTCATGGCTGGACGGGATACTCTTCTCTTTTCCAGGCAGACAAACCACCTTTCGGGATTATCACGTTGTCATGGCCCCGGACTGCAATTTTTCTTGCTTCCTGCCTGTCATAAAGGCTGTTGACAGTCCTTCCGTAAACAATCATAACCTTGTGTCCATCCATAATTAAGTCCCGCCATGGCGGGATTTGGCCGGGATCAAGTCGAAGATCCCGGACTTTGAGCGGGGGCGTGCGAAAAAATAACCGCCCCGATTCAATACGTTGCGCTGTCACTATCGTGAATTTAACGGGACAGGCAGGCATATGGTTGATATTCCGA
>CAYTJI010000052.1:0-8714 GCA_964438065.1 uncultured Desulfobacteraceae bacterium
GAGGTGCTTCCAGATGACTCGTCAAACCGGACGCAGGACCCGGAAGGGTCCCCCCAGCAAACACGCACTCCCGCTGACAGGCAGTGACGGTGAAAAGGCACAGCGGATTAACCGGATCATCTCACTTGCCGGTCTGGCCTCAAGGCGAAAGGCCGATGACTGGATCCGGTTCGGCCGGGTTACAGTCAACAACCGGGCGGTCACGGCACCTGGCACCCGGGCGGTCTGGGGTTCCGACAGCATCAAGGTTGACGGAAAGGAAATTCCGGGACCGTCTCCAAGACTTTATCTGATGCTCAACAAACCCTTCGGATATGTCTGCACCCTGAAAGACCCCCAAGGAAGACCGCTCGTAACCGATCTTCTCCACGGTATCACCCGGAGGCTGTATCCTGTGGGGAGGCTGGATTTTGACTCACTCGGACTGTTGTTGTTCACAAATGACGGATATTGGGCCTATCGCCTGACCCACCCCAGCTATGAGATTCCCCGCACGTATAAAGCCGTTGTGGAAGGAACAATCACGGGAAAGGCCATGAACCTTTTACGGAAAGGTGTGCAACTGGAAGACGGTCCCGCTGGACCATCAAAGATCGCGTTAATCTCCGCAGATGAAAAACGGAGTCTAATCCGAATGACTATCACCCAGGGCCGGTCCCGGCAGGTCCGGCGGATGCTTGAAGCGGTCGGATACAGGGTTGTCCATCTGATACGAACGGGCTTTGGCAGTCTGAGGCTGGGAAATCTGAAAGTCGGTCACTATCGGTTCCTGGAAAATGAAGAAATAGACGAGATGAAGCGGATGGTGGGGCTTCTGTGATGCACTGAAAATTTTTTGTTTACACCCCTTTATTTATGTTGTATGGAATAGTGTGATTTTCCGATGTATTATCTGTTTGCCAATTCTGTTCTCCGGGCAGAAGATACGAGACCCTTAAAAATGACCGATTTGGGCCAGATCAAGTCGAAAATTTTCCATGCCACGAGCGGGTTGGCGCAAAGTGGCCGTTTTTCAAAGGTCTCAGTACGGGCGGTTAACTCAGCGGGAGAGTGCCATCCTCACACGGTGGAAGTCGCGGGTTCAAACCCCGCACCGCCCACCACCTGGCCCGAGGCCTTTGAAAACCGTAAAATCCATCCGCGTTCAAGCCGAATATTCCGGTCAGGGACCAGCGGGGGAAAACCCAGCCCATAGGGTTCTCAACCGCATGAATATAATATGCCTGATGGGGATCCGGCGCAAAAAAATACCTCTCATCTTCTGATTTTTAAGCGCCGTCGGGACAGCGGACAAGACGAAATGTTGCCGGACTATCACATCCATACCATCATGTGTAAGCACGCCGAGGGCAAAACCGCTGACTACAGGGCTGTGGCAGCAAAACGTGGTATCCCTCAGATTTGTTTTACGGATCATATCCCGAGTCCGGACGGCTATGATGCCGACTATCGCATGGACCTGTCACAGTTCGATGTCTACCGGTCCATGGTCACGGAACTTCAGGATGATAAATCGCCTGAAGTCCTGTTCGGGATCGAAGCAGATTATTATCAGGGCTGTGAAACCTTTCTCCGTGAATGGCTCCCGGCCCAGCATTTCGACTTGATCCTGGGCTCTGTCCATTACATTGAGAACTGGGGATTTGACAACCCTGCAGACCGGCATGTCTGGGACTCGGTAGATGTAACTGCTACCTGGCGAAAATATTTCGAGCTCGTCGCCGAACTGGCCGATTCGGGTCTGTTTGATGCCGCCGGGCATCTTGACCTTCCCAAGAAGTTCGGCCACCGTCCATCGGATAAGGCCCTCAGGGAGATGGCTGAACCGGCTCTGGACCGGATTGCCGAAACCGGGATGGGCATAGAGCTGAATACCTCCGGGCTTCGAAAGCCGGTAGGTGAAATCTATCCCTCTCCCATTCTTGTCTCACTGGCATTCGACAGAGGAATTCCCATCTGTTTCGGATCCGATTCTCACCGACCGGAAGATATCGGCAGGGATTTTGACCTTGCGTTGGAACTCGCACGGGAAGCCGGTTATACGCACTATTTCAGAATCAGCCAAGGGCGGAAACGTCTTGTCCCCCTTCCTGAAACACTGCAGGCAACCCATCAACAGCCGCTTTAAGGCATGCGTGCCCGGAACCACACAAAGGGACCGGCTTCCTGCCGGATGGGGGGCCGTTCCGCCACTCCTGAGAATCGTCTGTTCTCCTCGTAAAAGCCATGCCGTTTACTATAAAAAATCAAGCCGGGGACACGCTCACGCAACTCCAGGGACAGATAGAACGGATTACCTACTCCAACGAGGGTAACGGATTCACCATCGCAAAAGTAAAGGTGTATGGCAACCCGGACCTGGTTACCGTGATCGGGAACCTTGTGGATCCCATGCCCGGTGAAATCATCAAAATGAAGGGGCAATGGGACAACCACCCGAAATACGGCAGACAGTTTAAGATTATTGAGTACGAAACATCGGTTCCGGCTTCAGTATACGGAATCCAGAAATACCTCGGCAGCGGTCTGATCAAGGGTATCGGTCCTGTAATGGCCGGACGAATTGTCGCTGAATTCGGAGAGGAGACCCTTGAAATTATCGAAAACGCCATTGAAAAACTGAACGAGGTCGAAGGGATCGGCAATAAACGCATTGAGATGATCCGAAAGGCCTGGAACGACCAGAAAGAAATCCGGAACGTCATGCTCTTTCTGCAGTCCCACGGTATCGGATCCGCGTATGCGACAAGAATTTTCAAGCAATATGGGAACCAGTCTGTTTCCATTATCAAAAAGAATCCTTATCGTCTTGCCACGGATATCTTCGGTATCGGGTTCGTTACTGCGGACAACATTGCCGCCAGTCTGGGATTTGCGAAGAATTCCGAACTCCGGGCAGAGGCAGGCATCCTCTATGTGCTGCACCGGATCTCCGATGAAGGCCATGTCTTTTACCCCTACAACCGGCTGGTAAAAAAATGTTGTCAGACCCTTCAGGTGAACGCTGATATCATTACCCGGGCGCTTGCCAGGATCGCCGCTGAAAAAAAACTGATCATGGAAGATCTCAACCATGATGTCGGGGAATTTACAGAAAATAACAAAGCGGTCTATCTTGCGAAATATCATATCTGTGAGTCAGGTATCGCTGCTAGGTTGAAGCGTCTGTTGTCATTTCCTTCAGACATTCGGAAAATCAATGCAGACAAGGCCATCCGGTGGGTACAGGAACGTCTCTCCATTACACTGGCGGACGAACAGGTCAAAGCGGTTAAATGGTGTCTGAAAAACAAAATCATGGTGATCACCGGCGGGCCCGGCACGGGAAAAACAACGATTATAAACGCTGTTCTCAAAATCTTTTCAAAACTCAAAATTAAGATCATCCTGGGCGCACCGACGGGCAGAGCGGCAAAACGAATGTTCGAGACAACCGGACATGAGGCGAAAACCATTCACCGGATGCTTGAATACAGCTTCGCGAAAAAAAAGTTTCTCAAAGATGAGAACAATCAGCTTGAATGTGATCTTATGATACTGGACGAATCTTCAATGATCGACACCGTTCTCATGCATTATCTGCTCAAACCACTTCCTCCGACCACAACACTTATTATGGTCGGAGACGTCAATCAGTTACCGTCCGTCGGCCCGGGAAATGTCCTCAGAGACATTATTTCGTCCGGCGTGGCACCGGTTGTCCAACTGAAAGAAATCTTCCGACAGGCAAAAGAAAGCCAGATCATTGTCAATGCCCACAGGATCAATTCAGGCTTAATGCCCCGGACCGAATCCTCGGGAGTAAAACCGGACGATTTTTATTTTATTGAACAGGAAAATCCCGAAGAAGTCCTTCGCATCATCATTGAACTCGTTAAAGAACGGATACCCAGACGTTTCGGACTGGATCCCATTGATGACATCCAGGTGCTCAGCCCCATGCACAAGGGTATTGCGGGCGCGGCGAATCTCAACATGGAACTTCAGAAGGAACTCAATCCCTCAGATCATGCGCTGGTACGCGGAAACAGGGGTTTCAGGGTCCGGGACAAAGTGATGCAGATCAGAAACAACTATGACAAAGAGGTGTTTAACGGCGATCTCGGCAGAATACGGTCAATTGACCCGGACAGCCGCGAGGTGATCATCTCCTTTGATGGACGAGACGTGGTTTACCACTTCTCGGAACTGGATGAAATTGTTCTGGCGTATGCGGTATCCGTGCATAAGTCGCAGGGCTCCGAATATCCTGCAGTCGTGATCCCGATCCTGACCCAGCACTATATGTTGCTCCAGCGCAATCTGATATACACAGCCGTCACACGGGGAGAAAAACTGGTCGTCATGGTGGGATCCAAAAAAGCGCTTTCAATCGCGGTAAATAATAACAGAATGGAAAAGAGATATACATATCTTTCAAAGAGGTTGGCAAAGCAGAACCGGATTGGATCGGCAATGCTGTAAATATATAGCCGAACAAATGACCGACTCCGGAAAACCTGTTTTTCAAGACTTCCCGGAATCATCTACACACTCACACCGCATCAACTCCATAATAGAATAATTATACTTGACATTCCAGAAATGCTGTTCTACGTTGCCCGTGTCGGAAACATTCGGTGTTTTGAAAATTCAGAGGAGGCGATTGATCATGCAGGAATTGAAAAAAGAAATGAAGGACGTAATCAAAGATCTCAAAAAACTGACCCGGACCGCCGAAAGAATGGCAATCAAACTGGAAAAGCTCGAAAAGACCTCAACGGAAAAAGCAAAAAAAGCGGCCAAACCCGCGACTGCCAAGAAAGCGCCTGCAAAAAAACCCGCCTCCCGAAAAGCTACGAAAATGTCAGCCAGCGATACAATCCTTAATATCATCAAAAATAGAAAAACTCCCATTGATACCGTTACGCTCAAAAATAAGACAGGCTTTAAAGACAATAATATTCGTATGATTGTTTACAGGCTGAAAAAACGGGGAGAAATCAGAAGCGTGCGGAAGGGAGTCTATCAAAGGGCATAAATAATCATACGTCCTTTTAAATGGATGAAAAGCACTGCTCAACGCCCCAGCGCGTGATTGCACATCCTTTTTGAGCAGGAGATCTGTGTAAGGGAAGTGAAGGGAACGTAAAAGAAGTCCACCCACGGAAACTTTTCTGACATCAGGGGTATGATTTCGCGACCAGGATAACCTTTCTGTTTTTCGCCCCTTCATCTTTGCCCGTATTAGACGCTACAGGTCCTGACACTCCGTAGCACTTCACATGCAGGCGGGACGGAGATATCCCCAGACCGGCCAGATAGCGCTTAACGGACTCCGCCCTCTTCCGGGAAAGGCTCATGTTTTCATTCTTGTTACCCCGGTCATCTGCATAACCCTGTATCTCCACTTTCAAACCGGGATGGGAGCATAAGTATTCACGAAGTTTCCGAAGTTGTTCCATGACCTCCTTACTCAGGTCGTCACTGCCGGGATGAAACATAAGGGGCGAAATCTTAAACCCGCCAAGGGACTTCTTTTCAGGTTCCGTTTCCACGATATCCAGCGTATACCACCCGTCCCGAGCCGTCACGTGACACCAGGTTTTCGCGCCCTCGGATTTCGGAATTTCGAATGTTAAACGACCGCCTTCGGCCTCCTCCCACAACACTGTACCTCCATTGTCAACAGCCAGGTTTCTGTAGGTCCGGATAATCTCAACCGAGGAAAAAATACCGTCTTTTCTCCGTGGATCCTTACCGAAAATTCGATAGGTCTGTTTCCGGAGTGTACCCGTGACCCTTCTGTAGTTGATGGTATCGGATTTTTCGTCATAGAAGGGAAATTCATAGGTGTAATTGTCGTGCGTGGAGCTGTTTTCAAGGATGGATTTCGGAATGGGATCAATTGCTGGATGATGCGGGGGCTCTGCCGACGCCCCGGTATCCGGAAAAAGCAGCATGACACCCAGAAAAAACACTGCCATACAGAAATTCCCTTTCATCTTACCACCTTTTCCTGTGAGCATACAGAACAACTTGCTGTGACACACTGAGATACCCACCGTTGTATCTGTCGAAGGATCTGTCCGTGTTCCCCGCCCCGACGGACTGAAGCCGGTTAAAGGAAAGTCTGGAATGGATCCCGCGCTGCGGATTCACTTCCGATCATGGACCGGAGGGCTTTGAAAAATGACCGATTTTGTGCCTCACCCGGTCTAAGATCTCCCGTTTGTACAAACGGGGAAAAATATCAATATGTTGAGAGAGTGACGCAAGGCAGGTACAAAAGCGGCGTTTTTCAAAACCTTCAATCAATGGCCGATGAAGAGACGGGAAATACCGCAAACCCGGGAATGTCCGGGCTCTTCTCACCCCTTTGTCGTGCCTATTTCTCCACCTGTTTTTTTGTGATACATGGCCTTAAGGTTAATGATCACACAGTCTCTGCACACGGGCTGCCCATGAAGATAGCCCGGGATATAACCGATCAGGCTCTTGCCGCAGAGACTGCACGCCCCACATTCAACGCCGGTGTACACAATCGCCAGCATACCGATATCCCGACCGTCTGGATCACCCCCCGCGGATCCGGGACGGCCCTCCGGGCCTGTTTCCGCCAATTTCTTTTTGTTCCTTCTGTACTCGCTTCTGCAAGTCTTACAAAGGTGATAGAGACCGTCTTTTTTTGTCCTGTCCTTTGAAAATTCGGATACCGGTTTCTGCTTTCCGCAACCGGAACATTGTTTCGTTCGATTTTGACCGGAACCCGTGGAACGGGCGTCCTGGCGCTTTTTATAATGCTGACGACTGTAGGCGTTCTTGCAGGCTTTGCATCGTTGATGAAGACCGTCTTTCCGGGTCCTGTCCTTCGGAAATTCACTTTCCTTTTTCAATTTTCCACAACTGGAACATCGTTTCATTTCTTTTTCTCTTTATGCGTGCAAAAACTCTTTGAAAACACGACTCCTTTCGGACGGGTGTCACAATCCGGAATCCGGAATTCCGGCAAAAAGTCACGAACAACCCTTTCCGCCCAGCGGGGGGGCTGTCCGGTGGATCCATCTCGACAAAATCACCCGTTTTTCCATCCGAAATCACAATATTATGGCAAAACCAGGGAATTCTGTCAAGCGGGCGAAGGCTTCAAATCCAGAGGCAGTGTCCGCTTCCCCACCACGACAGATAACCGCACGCCCTGAAGTCTGCCGATCGACTTGCTCAAAAGCAGTTTCTGGAAATTCGCAAAACCACGATTTCATAGGAAAACACGGAGGAACAACCAGAGGATTTACAAAAAAGGAAATTCGCCCTGTTGTGAATCCCCTATGCAAATACATTGACCCCGGACTGCCCGTACCCATAGCCGCGGAGATAATTTTCAACAAGCCCGAGCATCCGGCTGATCTTGAAAGGCTTGGAGAGAACACCGTATCCGTATTTCAAAACCACGGCATCAAGTTCCTGTTTAAGAGGCTCGATTCCAAAAAACCCACTGACAAAAATAACCTTCACCTGTGGCGTTATCTCTCTGATTTTCTTTACAAGTTCCAACCCGCTCATTTTCGGGATCACGACATCCGCAAAAATCAGGTGTGGCCGGAACTCCCGGTATAATACATATCCCCTCGCGCCGTCTTCAGCTACTCTGACGTCATAGCCTTCAATGATGAGGATATCTCTGAAAAGGTCCCGTAAACCGGGTTCATCCTCGACAACAAGTATCCGGTCCTTTCCCGCAGTCCATGCAATATGATCCCTTGCGATCAATTCTATGATTTCTTCATCAGATGTCCGATTCAAAAGTCGGCTGAGACGGTTCAGGTGCTGCTGGACAACTCCGGCGGTCTGCCTGTTTTCCGGGTTCAGGTCGGGATGATAAACCTTGCTCAGAAGGCGGTAACTGGACCGGATATAGGAGATAGCCGCCGTTTTCCCCACTTCCCTGTAGATCTCCCTGACCTTGTCAAAAAGCCCGAGATAAACAAGTTCATTTTTGAGATCTGCATGTTTTTCCATTGTAGCGAAACCCTGGACCGTATATCCCTTCTGGTCATGGCCCTGCGTGTGTCTGCCACGTTCGGGCATGTCTCTCTTTGATGATCAGCAAAAGCCATGCCGGATTCGGAAAAATCCATATCCATTATTTCCCATTAAATATCAACAGGTTATTGCGACAACCAAATACCTGCCCGTTGACCGAGAAAAAAAATACCAGTTTGTTGAGAAAATAAGTTTCCAGATATGGCAATATATTACATATACCGGCAGAACAGATCCAATCTCCCGGACACATGCGCTCAGATACCGCTTGTTTCCGGAGAGTTCCTCGTGAATCCGTCTTTTCGGGGGAGGACAGACCGTGCAGTAATTCATCCGCACGGATTTTTGGGGAACAACCTTGGAAATGAGAAACACGCCTCCTTCTACGCCGACCCGGAGCTGCCCGTACGTTACAACCAGACAAGCCTGACGCATCCCGCCGCAGAAGGACGAGTCTTCTTCCCCTGTTCGCACAAAGGGAAATCTTCGACTGGGTTCCGGACTATTCGCAGGAGAAGACGAAAATTATAACCGAATGGATAGATGGAATTTTTCGAAGGTTATAGTTTGTTTCCATCCATAAATGACCTTTTTCCGCAATCCCGGCGTCAATCTGCGTGATCACCTGCCTGTCCTGCGTGCCCTCTCTGCCGTCCACAAGGGACAGGCAGGCATATGGTTGATATTCCGAG
>CAYTJI010000053.1:0-8617 GCA_964438065.1 uncultured Desulfobacteraceae bacterium
GCCTGTCCCGTGAAATGCCGTTGTGTTTCCATTTCACCGGGGCGGTTATTTTTTCCGTACGCCCGCTCAAAGTCCGGGATTGCGGAAAGTCTGCATAATATCTCAGGGAATATTGAGATGTTCTGAAAATGTTTCAAAGGTCTCGTATTTCTCTTTTTTCAATCTTCTCGGCCTGTTATCGGTCAGGCCGTTTGGGCGGGGGCAACTTCACGAACCGGTTTTTCCCTGCAGTGCCAGTTCCTGTAATCCACCGAAGTCCAGCAGACGAATGGTCCGGTCTTTAACCTCAATGAGATTCTGACGCTTCATCTTCGAAAAAATCCGCGAAAGGGTTTCAGGAATCGTGCCCAGAAGGCTGGCAAGCTGTCCTTTTGAAATGCTCAGCGTGACTGTATCCTTTGAATTCTGTTCCTCAGCCAGATAAATCAGGTATCCCGCCAGCCGGGCAGGCACTTCTTTCAGGGAGAGATTTTCAATTTGAACGGTAAACTGGCGAAGCCTCATGGACAGCACGGCCAGCATGTTCAGGGCAAGAGACGGATTTTCCGTAATCCGTTCAACAAAAGCACTCTTGGAAAAGAAGAGGAGGTGGGTCTCGGCGATCGCCTCGGCGGTCGCTGGAAATGACTGGCCACTGAAAACCGGGACTTCACCGAAAGGCTCGGCAGGTCCCAGGATATGGAGAATCTGCTCTTTTCCTTCTGAGGAAATTTTAAAAATTTTTACCTGCCCTTCGAAAACCACATAAAAACCATTGCCGTTATCTCCTTCATAAAAGATGAATTCTCCTTTTTTGTAATACCGGTGAAGGGCTATCTGTCCGATTTCTTCCAACTGAGGGTCCGGGAGTCCGCTGAAAAGAGGAATTGCGGAAATTATTTTGAGAGTTTGGTTCATAATCTGAATCCCCGTAACGGCGAAAGGAGATCTATCTCAAAAAAGTAGGATTCGTACGGCTCTTAATGGAATGTCCCATTTTTTAAAAAAATAACATGTCGGTTTGACTTAAGTCAATGCCAGGGGTCCTGAAAAGGGAGTATGATCAGCGACAAATAAAACGGAAACTGATTCCATTCACCATTCAATGAAGGAGGTCAAACCATGTTTTGCTATCAATGTGAACAAACGGCAAAAGGCGAGGGATGTGTTAAAATCGGTGTGTGCGGGAAACAACCCGATGTGGCGGCCCTGCAGGATCTTTTGACTTACGCCGTCAAGGGCCTTTCCCAGGTTGCGGTGGAAGGACGAAAGGTGGGCATAACCGACAATCAAACGGACATTTTCACGTGTGAGGCCCTCTTCTCGACACTGACAAACGTGGATTTTGATCCAAATCGCTTTGTCTCCCTCATAAACCGAACGGTTGAACTCAGGGAAACGCTCAGGGAAAAAGTGCGTGCAGCAGGAGGCAATGCCGATTTTCAGGGCGGTCCGGCCACTTTTCAACCAGATTCAACGGTTGAGGGCCTTGTAAAGCAGGGTGAGGCCGTGGGCTTTAAATCCGACCCGGATATTAACCCGGATATCCTTTCTCTCCAGCACATTCTGACCTTCGGTTTAAGGGGCGTTGCAGCCTATGCGGACCACGCGCAGATACTGGGCCAGTCCGATGATGCGGTTTATGCCTTTGTTCACGAAGGCATGGCGGCAACGCTCAACCGGGACCTGGGGCTGGACGAATGGGTCGGGCTTGTTCTGAAGTGTGGAGAAATCAATCTGAAGGTGATGGAACTGCTTGATGCGGCCAATACCGGCACATACGGTCACCCGGTACCTACCCGGGTGCCACTCGGTGCCAAGGCCGGAAAAGCCATTCTTGTTTCCGGGCACGATCTCAGAGACCTGGAAGATATTTTGAAACAGACTGAAGGCAAAAACATCAATGTATATACCCATGGGGAGATGTTGCCCTGCCACGGATATCCCGAACTGAAGAAATATCCGCATCTCTATGGCCATTACGGTACCGCCTGGCAGAACCAGGGAAAAGAATTCGTCCATTTTCCCGGGGCCATCGTGATGACGACGAATTGCATCCAAAAACCCAAGGATTCCTATAAAGACAATATTTTTACAACGGGGCTTGTCGGCTGGCCCGGCGTAACCCACATTGCGGACAAGGATTTTTCGCCGGTTATTGAAAAAGCCTTGTCCCTGCCCGGGTTTCCTGAGGACACGGACAAGGGGGCTGTCACGGTCGGGTTTGCCCGCAACGCAGTTCTGGGTGTCGCGGACAAGGTGATCGAAGCGGTGAAAAGCGGTGCGATCCGCCATTTTTTCCTGGTTGCGGGTTGCGACGGCGCAAAACCCGGCAGGAGTTATTACACGGAGATCGTGGAAAAAATTCCTAAGGATTGCGTGATCCTGACCCTGGGTTGCGGCAAGTTCCGTTTTTTTGACAAAGACCTTGGAGACATCGGTGGCATTCCGAGGCTCCTGGATCTGGGACAGTGCAATGATGCCTATTCCGCTGTCCAGATCGCCGTGGCCCTGGCCAACGCGTTCGACTGCGGCGTAAATGATCTGCCTCTTTCAATGATCCTGTCCTGGTATGAGCAGAAGGCCGTCGCTATCCTGCTGACGCTCTTCCACCTGGGGATCCGGGATATCCGTCTGGGTCCGACTCTGCCGGCCTTTATTTCGCCAAACGTACTGGATGTGCTGGTCAAGAATTTCAATATCATGCCGACCGCGACACCGGATGAAGACCTGAAAGCCATCCTGGGATAGGCTCTCAGATACGAAATGCACAACAAAACATTCAACCCGGGGATGGGCTCACAAGCCCGTCCCCGGAAAAACAAGCGGGGAAATCACACATGAAATGCCCGGGACAAGACAGCCGTTACTGGAAACCCGACGCCATCTTTAATGCCAAATGCCCTGAATGCGGAAACGATGTGGAGTTTTTTAAGGACGACACCATGCGCCGCTGCAAAAATTGCGGACACAAGTTTCTGAACCCGGGCATGGATTTCGGCTGCGCGGCCTATTGCAAATACGCGGATCAGTGCATCGGCAACCTGCCTCCAGAGCTGATTGCCCAGCAGGAAAATCTTCTGAAGGACCGGGTCGCTGTTGAAATGAAGAAGTACTTCCGTCAGGATTTCAAGAGGATCGGGCATGCGACAAGGGTCGCCAGATATGCTGAGCAGATCGGCAGGAAAGAGCAGGGAGCACTGGCCACCATTCTTCCCGCCGCCTACCTGCACGACATCGGCATCAAAGAGGCGGAGCGCAAATATCAGAGCACGGCGGCGAAATACCAGGAACAGGAAGGGCCTCCCATTGCCCGGGAGATTCTTGAAAACCTGAATGCGGATAAAGCACTGATTGAAGAGGTCTGCGATATTGTCGGCCACCACCATCATCCGCGGCAGACGGAAACCCTCAATTTCAAGTGTCTTTATGACGCAGACCTGATTGCCAACCTGGAAGAAGCCCAGAAAAAAAATCCTCTGGATCATGAAAAACTCAAGGGGATTATTGAGAAATCTTTTATGACTGCCACAGGGAAAGCACTGGCGGAAAAGGTGCTGCTCTGAAGCCCGTGTCCGGGAGAGAGACGGTGACGGCGAGGCACCGTGGTTTCTCACCGCCTGGCCACAGGATCCTGAGATCGGCAGTCCCACAGGAGAAAACGAATGAAAGTCATGCGAAAAATCATTCAGATAGATGAAGAACGCTGTGATGGATGCGGCCGGTGTGTGCCTGCGTGCGCGGAAGGGGCCATTGAAATTGTAAATGGCAAAGCCCGGATCGTTTCTGAAAAGTACTGTGATGGTCTTGGGGCCTGTCTGGGGGATTGCCCGAACGATGCCCTCTCTGTTGTGGAACGGGAGGTGGATGACTTTGATGAAGAAGCGGTGGAGCAGTATCTGAAGGAAAAGGCAGCGTCCCCCGTGGAACAACCGGCCTCCGGTGCCTGCCCGTCTTCCGGAATTCAGAGTTTTCTTCCGTCAAACCCGTGTGAGACCGGCAGCGCGCCTGTGATCCGTTCCAGCCCGTCCTCCGAGCTTTCTCACTGGCCGGTTCAGGTTCATCTGGTTCCTCCCACGGCACCATTTTTGAAAGGAGCGGACCTGCTGGTCGCTGCTGATTGCACGGCCGTAGCCTATCCCGGCTTTCACCAGGAGTTCCTCAGAGACCGGGCAGTAATGATCGGCTGCCCCAAGTTTGATGATGTGGATGCATATGTCCAAAAGTTTACCGATATCTTCATAACCGCAGATATCAAACATGTTACCGCGATAATCATGGAGGTACCCTGCTGTTCAGGCCTGCCCATGATGTTGAAAAAGGCCATGGATGCGGCCGGCAAAAAAATCCCCATGGAAGAAATTGTAATCGGTATGAGGGGGGAAATCCTGGAAAGAAGGCGTGCGGCGTAAAAATAATCAACAGGTACCGGGAAAATGATTCCTTTCAATGCCTTTTCGCAGTTGTCCTGATTACTGTTGCGGCCGTTCCGGGGATGAAATTTTTTCTGGCCAAGGCAAATTACCGAAATGCGTCATTCAGTCCCTGACATTGAAAATCATACTGATTGTGGCTCTGATATTTATCTCGATTGTCCCGGCATACCTGATATGGACATATCATTTGTTCAAAGACAAGGTGACGGAAAAGGACCTGGCTTATGAGGATGCCTACGAAACATACCGGCGGGAATATCCCCGCCTTTTGATTTGCATGTTAAAATAGAAGGTGTTAAGAGGGGTAATAAACTCGTTTCCATCCATAAATGGCCTTTTTGCGCAATCCCTGTGTCAATCCGCGGGATCATTTGCCTGCCGTGTATGTTTAATTCTGGGTATAAATTTAGTAAAGTACCCATTTGTAGAGGAGGTGATTGTGGCGTGATAGAGCGAGCCTGCCTTGAGCAAGCAGCTCGTCGTACAGCATGAACGTCTCCGCATCATCCCTTGATTTTCCCGGCCTTGCGCAAAAATTCGCATTTCCGGATCGGAAACTCACCCGTGTCCCGAATTTCATTTATGGATGGACACAAACTAAAACTAATTCAAGGAGGATATCGTACAAATGTTGAAACTCGGTGAAAAAGGGGCTATCCCCCAGAAAGGAAAAACGACCTACGCGATTGCGCCGCATATTCCTTGCGGCGTGGTGACCCCGGAGCTCTTGCGAAAACTGGCAGATGTCGCGGAAAAATACGGGGCGCAGGCACTGAAGATCACGGGTGCCACCCGGATTGCCGTCGTCGGGCTGAAGGAAGAGGACATTGACACGATCTGGGAAGAACTGGGCACAGACAAAGGCGCAGCCGTCGGTCTGTGTGTGCGCAGTATCCGGGCCTGTCCGGGAAACGCTTTCTGCACCATTGGAAAACAGGATTCCCTGGGGATCGGCATGAAACTTGACGCGCTTTATCATGGGCAGGAACTGCCGGGTAAATTCAAGATGGCGGTTTCCGGCTGCAAACTGTGCTGTGCTGAGAGCTGGGTGAGGGATGTGGGTTTGATTGGTGAGGCGGATGGCTGGAAACTGGTGGTAGGCGGTAATGTCGGGGCGAGTCCGAGAATTGCCGATGCGTTTCTGACCGGCCTGGATGAGGGTCAGGCCCTGGATGCCATATCAAAAGTCGTTGAATTTTATAGGGCAAATGCCAAGAAGGGGGAACGGCTGGGAAAGATGATTGAGCGGATCGGGCTTGAACCTCTGAAAAAAGCGGTTACCTAGATGAGCCGGCGAACCGTTTGCATCCATAAGCTTCGGAACGACGGTGTTCCATGATATCAGAGCGGGAACGGTTTCCGGTGTCAGCCGGATATTGGATGATCATCCGGAAATCGTTGCTTTTTCAAAAGGAGGACGCCGTACGATGTGGCTGTCCGTGTTGATTCTGATCATAGTCGCCGCGGCACTCGTCGGATTTGGTGTCTCAAAGCGCAATACAGGTGGAAAGGCAGGAGAAGAAATCCCGACCTACACATGTCCCGACTGTGGGAAATACCACTGCGATTGTTATGTTGAAAAAAGAAACGGCGGAAAAATCGCCGCTATACAACGGGTGCGGGGAAACTATTTTGAATGTCCCCGGCAGAGGGAGGAAAATCCGTGAAAAAAGTCGCTCTTTTTGCCTTTAACGGCGAACCGATGTGTTTCGTGCATGTGCTCCTGAATGCGCTGGACATGAAAGAGAAAGGATATGAGGTCAAAATTGTTATTGAAGGCTCTGCCACAAAGCTGGTTCCGGAGCTTGCCGGAGGTGGGAATCCCGTCGCCTCCCTGTACCGAAAAGCCGCTGATCAGGGTCTCATTGAAGGCGCTTGCAGGGCATGTTCCGGCAAGATGGGCGTCCAGGGTGACATCAAATCTCTGGGGCTGACCCTCCTGGACGACATGTCCGGACATCCGGGAATGGCAAGCTATCGGGACCTCGGGTTTGCGATCATTTCGTTCTGAGTACCCTCCGGCCTGTCGCGGAAGCGTCGATTCGTTTTCGTGCAATCTCGTGCCGGATAACCGCGAATCCGACAAACGGAATATGCGGCTGACGCGGGAGCAAACACGGGGTTTATGAACGCCCGTTTTTTCCTGAATTATTCATGAACAGTCATCACGTCAATCATCAGCACGGAGGCGATGAAAATGAAAGAACTCAAAATCGGCTGTGGCAAACCAACCGGTTCACGGCTTGGAGAAACGGAAAGAGATGAAAAAACCATGGAAAAATCTGCAAGCGAAAAGGAGGGCGTCATGACAACAGCCACGGTAGGGGCAAAGGCTCCGGATTTCGAGGCCCCGGCATATCAGGGTGGCAATTTCGGTCAGGTCAGCCTGTCCGATTATGTGGGAAAATGGGTTGTCCTTTGCTTTTACCCGGGTGATTTCACGTTTGTCTGAGCGACAGAACTCGCGGCAGTTGCCGCAAAATACAGCGATATCCAGGCCTTGGGGGTTGAAATACTTTCCGTCAGTGTGGACAGCCATTTCGTCCACAAGATATGGCAGGACAAAGAACTTTCCAGGATGGTGCCGGAGGGCATTCCATTCCCCATGCTGTCTGACTCAGGGGGCAGGATCGGCTCTGCATACGGCGTCTACAACCGGGATGCCGGGGTGGAAATGCGGGGCAGGTTTATAGTTGATCCGGACGGAGTTATCCAGGCCATTGAGATATTGACCCCTCCCGTGGGCCGGAATGTAAATGAATTGATTCGCCAGATCCAGGCATTTCAGCATGTCCGAAATACGCAGGGAAACGAGGCGACGCCTTCCGGCTGGCAGCCGGGCAGGCCCACGCTCAAACCCGGTCCGGATCTTGTCGGAAAGGTATGGGAGGTGTGGAAACCCCTCCAGTGATGAAAGGTCCTGCCGCTCTTCCTGTGAAGCGGGAAAAACATGAAACACGAGATGAGAGTTCTTGACCGGGTTCACGTAAACGCCGGCTTTCTTATTGCCCCGAGCCTGGGCCTGGGGACCTGGCTGCACGGCGGCAGGTATTTTTTCACCCTGTTTGCCGGCGTGAACCTGTTTCAGTTCGGATTCACCCGTTTCTGTTTTGTGGCCCTGGTTCTGAAAAAACCCGGCGTGCCCGAATAGCCGTAAACAGGACAAAAATGCGCGGTCGCGAGTTCAAACGATATGTCCGGGAGTTGCTCAACACGTCCGACACGGACACGATCATGAATGAGCTCAGAGAAATTCCTGCTCGCCGGATCGTCAATACCCTTTTCCCTCTGCTTCCGGATACAGACCCGAACATAAAATGGAAGGCTGTCACTCTAATGGGCGTTTTTGTAACACGCCTGGCAGAGGACAGCATGGAGAACGCCCGGGTGATCGTCCGGCGATTGATGTGGAATCTTAATGACGAATCCGGGGGTATCGGCTGGGGCTGCCCGGAGGCCATGGGTGAAATCCTGTGCTGCCATCACGGACTTGCGGAAGAGTATTCCCGCATTCTAATTTCGTACATCAGGAAAGACGGTAACTATCAGGAGACAGAACTGCTGCAGAGGGGCCTGTTGTGGGGCATCGGCAGACTCGCGCAGGCAAGGCCTGAATATGTTCGGGATTCGGCCCCGCTTATCCTGCCTTATCTTGAATCAAGAGACCCCGGCGTGAGAGGGCTGGCCCTCTGGGCGCTCAACATGCTTGATACGGATGACGCCGGGGACATCCCTGAAAGGCTGAAAACGGATGCTTCCGAGATCCGGATCTATATGAATCACAGGCTTGTTGATTTCCGGATAAAGGATCTTGCACAGGGAACATATAGGGACTCTTGAGCAATGAAACCGTGTTCAGGCTGAAGACGACAGGTGATGTATTGCAGTTTGTTCGAATACAGGGGGAATCCATGAGAAAACAAAGAGTGGTTTTTTTTGATGCTTATCCGTTCCGCGTCGGACAAAAAATCAATATCCGGGAAGGACCCCGGAAAGGGGACTGGGAGGTGATTGGTGTGAGCGACAAGAAGGTCAGGCTGAAATGCCCGATCTCTTTTCGTGAATTTGAATGGAATCGATTTTGTTATTTTGTCGAGGAAAAGGATGGGATTGAATGGCCTGACGAACCTCCGGAAGTCAATTAGTGCCATCCATAAATGAAATTCGGGGCACGGGTGAGTTTCCGATCCGGAAATGCGAAT
>CAYTJI010000054.1:0-8540 GCA_964438065.1 uncultured Desulfobacteraceae bacterium
CGCCTTTGCGTGAGGAAATAATAATGATGGACAGGTTTAATGATTGGGAATATCCAGAGATTGAAGAGGGCAGGCCAACCAAATACAACTGGGTGGTTCAGCATAAGGATAATTTGAGCCTTGGGTACAAGACGGATATTGGGGCATTTACGTATATTAATGAAAAACTCCGGGAAGCATGGGATCGGGACCGGGCAAGCGGCTGCCTGCCGCCGGAAAGGCTGGCGAAACCAGCCTGATGTTTCTGGTTCATCCTACCCTTGGCATTGATGAAATGCGGGATACTTGCCGGGCGGTGGAGAAGGTGATGCGTGAGGCGCAATTAACAAAACAAATCAAAACAAAGGGGTCAGGTCTTCATTCTTGACAAAAAAAATGATAAAGGACTATAAGATTCGCATCTCAAAGATTGAAAAAGAGATAGAAGACCTGCCCCCCTCTGCCATGATGACCCAGATGAAAAACCGGAATTTTTACCTGATGCTCGTAACGGATATGTGCCTTTTTGCCCTGGCGTTTTCCGGGGCATATCTCATCCGGTTCGATTTTGGGCTTTCGACCGATATGCGGGTTCAGATCGCGTACCTGCTGCCGGTCGTTGTGCCGGTAAAAACCCTTACATTCCTGTTTATGGGTTTGTACCGGGGGATGTGGCGTTATTCGAGCCTTTCCGACATGTGGAACCTCTTAAAAGCGACGGCGCTTTCAAGCCTGTTGATTTTCTCCGCCGTCCTTTTCCTGCATCGCTTCAGTGGTTATTCGCGTTGTGTCTTCATCATTGATGGCGTCCTGACGTTTCTGTTTACGGGCGGCTTACGGGTCATGATCCGTTTTCTTTATCATGAGGGATTTCTTCAAAAGACTGATCATTTCGATAACGGGTTGCGGTCCCGGCCGGAGAAAAAGCCTGTGATACTGGTTGGGGCAGGGGATGCCGGCGAGATGACCTTTCGGGAAATTATGGACAATCCCTCTCTGAAATCCCGTGTCGTGGCATTCGTGGACGATGATCCGGCCAAAAAGGGTCGCCTGATCCACGGCGTGCCTGTCAGAGGGGCGGTCAGCGACCTCCCCCGTCTGGTCCGCCAACTCGGTGTTCAGGAAATTTTCATTACGGCACCCAGTGCCACGGGAACGCAGATGCGGCGAATCGTGGAAATCTGTGAACAGACATCCGTCCCGTTCAAGACATTGCCCGGACTGGGGGACCTGATCCACGGGAGGGTCTCGATCAAGGCGCTGCGCGATGTTTCCTACACGGATCTCCTGGGCAGGGAGCCGGTGAAGCTGGATGAAGCCCGTATCGGTGCCTATCTTGAAGGAGCGACTGTTTTGGTGACCGGAGCCGGTGGGTCGATCGGTTCGGAACTGTGTCGTCAGATCTGCCGTTTCAGGCCGGAGACAATTGTGCTGTTCGACAGGGCGGAAAGTCCTCTTCATGAAATCGACATCGAACTGAAAAGAGCCTTTCCCCATGTCCGGGTCCTCCCGGTCCTGGGGGATATCTGCGACCGGCGGCATCTTTCTGCTGTTTTCGAGGCCTGTCAGCCCCGGGTGGTTTTCCACGCCGCCGCTTACAAGCACGTGCCCATGCTTGAACTTCAGCCATGGAAGGCCATAACCAATAATGTCCTGGGAACAAGCAACATGATCGAGATTTCCAGGCAATATGGGGTTGAGCGTTTTGTTTTTGTGTCCACAGACAAGGCGGTGCGTCCTGCGAACATCATGGGAGCCAGCAAACGGGTGGCGGAGCTTCTTGTTCACGGACAGAACGGATGTCGGCAGTCGGACGGCAAATTCATGGCTGTCCGGTTCGGCAATGTTGTGGGCAGTGTCGGCAGCGTGGTACCGCTGTTCAGAAAACAAATCGCTGAAGGAGGGCCGGTGACGGTTACGCACCCCGGGGTCACCCGGTATTTCATGACCATAGCCGAGGCCTGCCAGCTCATTTTGCAGGCAGGTTCCATGGGAAAAGGCGGAGAGACATTTATCCTGGATATGGGGACACCCGTGAAGATCAGTGACATGGCCCGTGACTTGATCCGGCTCTCCGGTTATGAACCCGGTGTGGATATTGAAATCGAATATGTCGGCCTGAGGCCCGGTGAAAAACTTTTTGAAGAACTGATTACCCGGGGTGAAGGAATAGAACGGACCCGGCACGAAAAAATTATGGTCCTGCGGGGCCGGTGCTGCAACCAGAAGATACTGAACGGACATATCGGGGAACTGCGGCGATTTGCAGACGCATACGACAGCAAAGGGATTCGGGCGAAACTTCATGAAATTGAACCGGAATTCAATCCGGGGGACAATAATGAAATGGACGGACACCGGCTGGTGTTCCCGGACCGGCGGCGTAAAAAGCGGGTCAGGCCGGGAAGGGATGCTTTGGTGAGCGTTTATCCGGGACCGGAAAAAGGATTCCGGATCTGCGATATCAGCAACGGCGGTCTTTCTTTCTACTATCACGACAGTCAGGATGTTGTCCCCGATTCAGGCGAACTGGCCGTCTGTCTTACCGCGGACGGCTCCCGTCTGGAAAATATCCCCTGCCGCATGGTTTCACGCCGTACGCTGACGGATTCCGATCCGATTGACAACGGGAAAACAAGAAGACTGAGCGTGATGTTCGAACGGCTGACGGCGGAGCAGAGCTTGCAACTGGAATTTTTCGTGCGGAACCTTGTTCAGGAATCCGGACACTGATTCGAAAGAAACGTCGTCATGTGGAATTCGTCCGGTGCCACGGTAAATCTTATCGCCCCTGCCCGGTCCGTCCGGATGATCGTGCATCCGGTTTTTCGGAGACGTTCAAGGGTTTCCCGATGTGGAAAGCCGAACCGGTTCCCTTCGCCCGAAGAGATGACGCAAACAGCAGGTTTTACTCTTTTCAGGAAGGGCCCGCTGCTTGAATTTCTGCTGCCGTGGTGAGGGCAGAGCAGGACATCGCTTCGAAGGGAACGGCCTGCGTGGGAGATGAGAACCTTTTCCCCTTTCTGTTCGAGGTCTCCCGGGAAGAGAAACGATGCCCCGGCGTAGGAGATTTTCAGTACCAGGGAGCGATTGTTCAGGCCTGCCTTGCGGTCATATTGCGAAAGGACCCGCTTTCCCGGTCCGGGATGCAGGACCTCGATTTTTACCCCGTTGATTCGCCTTTCCTCCTGGAGATCGGGGATCCGCTTTCTGACGTTTTTGTCCTTGAGGATATGCATCAATTCGACAAAGGATGGGGTTTTGACTTGATCGCCGTTATACCAGAATTCTTCCGGGTGAAATGTTTTCGCAATAAAACGAAGACCGTTCATATGATCTGATTGGGGATGGGTCAGGACCAGGTAATCGATTTTCAAAATTTTTTCATGCCACAGGAAAGGGGCCAGAACCATTCTTCCCACATCGAAATAATCCCGAGAAAAACCTCCCCCGTCTATCATCATTTTTTTCCCGCCTGGAAATTCCACAAGGGCCGCATTTGCCTGGCCCACGTCAATAAAAGTCACAATCAACTCCCGGTTGAATTTTACTCTGTTGATCCAGTATCCGGCATCGGCCAGGAACAGGATCGCAACACCAATAACCCCTGCCTTTGCCCATGTCCGGTGTCTGCAGGAATACACAAAAAACAGGAAGGCATAGTACAGCAGGATTTCAGGGATATTCGGCGTCACCGTCCAGATGGCAGCCCGGTCCGGACCGGACCAGAACCGAATGATGTTGATCATGAGATCCAGCCCCCATGCGCTCGCGTGAAGAACCCCGGCGGCAATAAAGGTGGACAGGGGCAGCAGGAGCACGGAAACCAATGCCAGAGGAAGAACCCACATCCCCAGCACAGGGACAACCATCAGGTTTGCCGCGATACTGATAATACTGAACCGGTGAAAGAAAAACAGGACCAGGGGAAGCAGAAATATGGTTGCCGCAACGCATACGGCAACAAGACCTGCGAGATAGGTCCGGACAACTGCTGAACCGGACTTTTCTTTTGCCCCGATGGCGGGGGAAAGGATCTTCATCAGGGGCGGTGACAGCCAGAGGATCCCGATGACCGCGGAAAAAGAAAGCTGAAAAGACATGCTGAAAACAGCGTGGGGATCTATGGCCAGGATCAGCAGACCGGCCAGGGCCAGGGTGGACCAGACCTCTTTCCTGCGTCCGAGAATGAGTGACAGTAGAAAGGCCAGTACCATGAACATGGCCCTTTGGGCGGATATCTGGAAGCCGGCAAGGAATATATATCCCAGCACGGGGAAACAGCTCATGACAGCCGCTGCTTTTGTGACGTCGATTCGGAGGGGCATGACGTATGACCGGGTGAGCATCCACCTGAAGAAGAAAAAAACAGCCCAGACGACCAGTCCGACATGGAGGCCGGAAACGGCAAGCACATGGCCCAGCCCGGTTCGGTTGAATGCTTCTCTCAACTCCCGACTGACAGCCTGCCGTTCACCCAGCACGATCGCCCGGTAGAGCGCAGCGGCCTCAGGGCCGAGGGTTTGTGTGAAGAATGTTCTGACGGGTGTTTGTATCCTTTTCAGCAGTTCGAGGGAAAGCGGCAGCAGGGATTTGCCCATGACCACGATGTATCTTCCGTCTGAGATCGCCGCAGCGCATGTGAACCCTTTCAGTTTCATGGCCGATTCATAGTCATATCTCCCGGGATTATTGAAGTTTTTGAAGGGCTTCAACCGTGCCGGGAAGCGGATTTTCTGCCCGGGGCCGAGGACCGGGACGTGACTGTACAGGGTAACCGCAATTTTTTCATTCCGCAGGGGCAGGGACATCCCATTGATGATAAGCAGATGGGCAGTGAGCGTGAATTTGCCGGTGTGGTCCATGATCCTGACGGGTTCGAGAAGCGTCCCTTCGATCACGGCTTTTTCCCGTCTGAGGGCGTAGGGCAGAAGTCGGGAGGGCCGGTGCCGCACCATATCGAGCAGGGCGCCGGTGAGGAAAAAGGCGATCAACAGGCAGATGATCCCCGGCGTGCGGGAAAGGAGGGGGACGGCCAGCAGAAAAACAGCGACACTCAGGAATACGGGGAGAATCAGCCCTTGGCTCGGGGAAAGGCATTTGTGTCCGAAGACAATGCCGCCGGCGAACACAAGGGCCAGCGGCACCAGTGGACGTTCGCCCATTTCAGGCCTTTTCCCGCCAGATTGAGGCTCCCAGTTTTTTAAACTTCTTTTCCAGGCCTTCGTAACCCCTGTCCAGATGGTAAATGCGGTGAACTTCCGTGTTGCCGCCCTCTGCCACCAGGCCGGCCAGGATGAGCGACGCGCTGGCCCTCAGGTCTGTGGCCATGACAGGCGCTGAAAGGAGTCGGTGGGTGCCTTTTACGAGGGCCTGATTTCCGTTTATTTCGATATCCGCGCCCATTCTGCGAAGTTCGCTCACATGAATAAACCGGTTTTCAAATACCGTTTCCCTGATCATGCTCCATCCATCCGCGACGCACATGAGGGCCATGAACTGGGCCTGGAGGTCGGTGGGAAACCCCGGGTACGGGCTGGTCCGGATATCCACGCTGTTGACGACATCGGGCCCCTTGATATGAATGCGACTGTCAGCAATTTTTATGTCTGCGCCGGCGGATGTCAGCTTTTCAATGAGCATGCCGAGATGTTCCGGCTGGCAGCGTTCAATGGTTATGTCTCCGCCGGTAATGGCCGCCGCGATCATGAAGGTCCCGGTCTCAATCCGGTCGGCAATGACCGTGTGGCGGGCCGGTTTCAGACTGTTGACACCGTGTATGATTATCGTGTCCGTGCCGTCGCCTTCGATGTCTGCCCCCATGGCGCGGAGCATATCTGCGAGATTCCGGATTTCAGGTTCCCTGGCCGCATTTTTCAGAACAGTGGTTCCGTCAGCTGTTGCAGCGGCCATCATAATGTTTTCCGTTCCCGTTACCGTAATGGTATCGAAAAAGATATCGGCCCCTCGCAGCCGGTCCGAGGTTGCATGGATATAGCCCTGGTCAAGGAACATGTCCACACCCATAGCGGTGAGGGCCTTCAGGTGGAGATTGACCGGCCGCGCGCCGATCGCGCAGCCCCCGGGCAGGGATATTCTCGCCTTGCCGTACCTCGCGAGAAGCGGACCCAGAAGAAGGATGGATGCCCTCATGGTTTTTACCAGTTCATAGGGGGCATCACAGCGTGTCAGGGTATCGGTGTTTACACGGAGCGCCTCCGGTTCATCGTGAAACGTCGCACCGAGCTGGGACATGATGTTTTTTATGGTATCGATGTCCCTCAGATGAGGGATGTTGCACAACTGATGGTCGCCGCCGCTCAGCAGACAGGCCGCAATAACCGGGAGCGCGGCGTTTTTTGCGCCGCTGACGCGGACTGTTCCCTTCAGAGGTGTGCCGCCTTTGATGACGATTTTGTCCATGACAGGGGGGTTCCCTTTTGCGATTTTCAGGATGAGGCCTTTGGAAAAGGTGCCTTGCGCCGGTTTTCTGTGTCAGGCTCAGAGACCGGGATCTTCGACTTGATCCGGCACAAAATCAGCCAGTTTTCAAGGTCTCAGATAGTTGCGGATATTCTGCGAACACAGCGGAAAGCCCTTGTCCCGGCTTTTCTTCAGACCGTCCGGGTTGCCGGAATTTACAGACAGGTATATATTATGAAGACATGGGCGTCAATATGATACCCCCGAAATGGACAGGTTCCCGACAGTCCGCGATCGTTATGCCGGGGGCGATGCAACTCCGGGCTGCTTCGGCTCATGGCGGGAGGCGGGTGGAACATGAAATTCATGGCAGATGTGATGCTGGGAAAACTGGCCAGATGGCTCCGGGTTCTGGGTTATGATACCTGGTACCGGCGTTTTTCAGCCCCCGAGGATATCCATCCATTGCAGTTGGAGGGTCGATATCTGCTATCCCGGCATGAAGAGGCGACGAAGACATATGAAAAGAGCGTGTGGATTCACTCTGATCATGTGCAATTCCAACTGGCTGAATTGAAAAACAGAATCGGTTTCTGTCCAGAAAGATCGGCTTGGTTCAGCAGATGCCTGGTTTGCAATACCCTGCTGAAGCCGGCACCGCCGGATGTGGCATGTGATCACGTACCGGAATATGTATTTTTCACCTGCATGTCCGAGATTCGGTTCTGTTCTTCATGCGGACGGTTTTACTGGCCCGGCACTCACAGAACAAGAATGGTCCGGCAACTGGAGGCGTGGGGATTCAACTGATGCCCGGCAAGGGGTTCCGGAAGTGGCTTTTCCATGATAAATCCATACATTGCCCCGGGAAAATATTTTCCCTAGGCTTCCTTAATCTCTTGACAAATTCCGGTTGAATAAGTATCAAATCATGAAACTTATTTGAAGAGACCATTCGGAAACGGAGAGTT
Source organism: uncultured Desulfobacteraceae bacterium (assembly GCA_964438065.1). Classification (GTDB taxonomy): domain Bacteria; phylum Desulfobacterota; class DSM-4660; order Desulfatiglandales; family Desulfatiglandaceae; genus CAYTJI01. The sequence goes on from CAYTJI010000054.1 coordinate 7,374, forward strand.
TGAGACCTTTGAAAAATGACCGATTTTGTGCCGAATCAAGGAAGGCGAAAATTATAACAGCAGGAATATATTGAATATTTCTAGGATTATAATTTGAGCCTGACGCCGAGTTGGTGCAAAATCGGTCATTTTTCAAAGGTCTCGGTTTCCGCCCGGTTTAAGGGCTTGGCGTGTCACGCCATGTCAGAACCGCCCGGACTTTAAGCGGATTGAAAATCCCGTTGTAGAAACGGGGGGAAGGCGAAACACGCCGTGGAGGGGATTCGCCGCGGCGGTGTGGCGCAATGTTGGTTCAGAAGCGGCCGTTTTTCAACGGTCTCATGTCACGGTGGTTTCCCGGAACGATTCTTTCACTTGGCACCTGAAACCTGCATAAACTATTTTCAAAAAGAAGTTATGTTTTTAATCTCAGCAAGTTATGGGTATGCCGGGCTTGCATGTCACACATCAGTCCGAATGCGGCCATAAAGGCTGCGGTTTTTGAAAACAGTTTGCCCCGCTGGAGTGCCGATTTTATCCCGCCTGGAGGCGGGACGGCGTTGGCAAGGACTTGACGTATTGTCGGACGTCTGCGCCCCTGGCCGCCTTGCACCTGCCTGCTGCAGGCAGGTCTTCGGTAAACGCGACGCTTGCAGGATTTAGGTATGATTTAGGCGGTAATAAAAATTTTGCATCAAGGAGAAATGGCTATGACCCTCACCAAAGCAGACTTGATCGATGCGATTAACACCAATCATGATCTGTCCAGGCAGAAATGTGCTCAACTTGTGGAGTCTCTTCTGGAAATTATTAAACAAACCTTGGAAAACGGCGAGGACATACTTATCAGCGGGTTCGGGAAATTATGCGTGAAAAACAAGAAGAGGCGGCGGGGAAGAAACCCGGCAACCGGTGATGATCTGATGCTTGATCCGAGAAAAGTGGTCATTTTCAAGTGTTCCGGGGTGTTGAGGGATAAAATTAACGGGAAGATATAGCGGACCGCTGATTCGGAAAACACGGAGATTGATAAACAGATGTTTGCAACCACTTCATTCATGTTAATTACGTTCTGAAAAAACGATCGCTTGTAACGGAATCGCGGCCCATAACAGGCGGCTGTTTCCTTCCGGCGCGTTCAGACACAACTTCATTTTTCCCATCTTTTATTCGGGTTACCCGTATTTG
>CAYTJI010000055.1:0-8521 GCA_964438065.1 uncultured Desulfobacteraceae bacterium
TTTCAAGTCCTTGATCTCAAGCAGCTTTTTGTACACATCGTCCGTCAGAACCTGCTTCCAGATATCCCGGTTATCTTTAAAACCATCCTGGAATTTGTTCATCAGGTTTTCCGTGTTACCTTTACCTCAGGAGGCATTTCTGTCTCTCCGAGGCCGAACCCGTAAATGGCTGTCGGCCGACTGTATTTGATTCTTGTCCAGAATGAATCAAAGTGCGCCATCATGGAAAAAATGGTCCCGACGACTTCCCGGAACATCGGGCCCAGATGAGCGCCGGGATCCTTGGTTCGATGGATTTTGGGCCTTCCCAGAAACGCCTGGCACACCTTGGCTTTCTGCGTAATCGCCAGGGTTGTCATCCAGATGTCGATCCCAAAATTTGCCACAGCATCGCTCCATCCTTCTCCATTCATATAGGCCTTGCTCAGCTTCCCTCTGAACCCGAAATCGCCGCCGATCGGTTGTCGCACCCTGCGGCCGTACAAGGCCCTTGTCATGGGATACGCTATCCCATTGGTGATGGTGCCATCGTATTTATGGCGGATGTACAAAGGAGCCACGTACGAAAATCCGCTGAAAAGCGGTTCCCCCAGGTGTTTGATCCATTCAGGGGTAATGCTTTTCAAATCTGCGTCCACAACAACCACCGCCTTGGCCTTGAGATCCACGACTTTCCTGAAAAGATTGGCAAAGTTGTTTCCCTTGCCCTTGACCCCGGGGGGAGTGGACAGGTAAATCTTGGGGACATCCGTGGGGGTGTCGAGAAACGCCTGCCTGGTATTATCAGGGGAGTTATTGTCACAATTGATAATTACAGAGGATTTGTCCCGGAAATATTTCCTCAAACCCTTATCCGCCTGGGTCGTAGGGAAAGCAATGGAGTCCGCTTCATTGTATGACGGGATGCATACGACCATTTCGACAGACTTGATATTTTCCGGATTGTATTCCGTTTCAAACCGATCAGACATAGACGACCTCCTCTTTTTCCCCTCAGGGGTCTCACGTTGTCAATCGTGAAACCCATGAAAACGTCTTCTTTCCAGCCGCTCGGCGTCAGATGGATCCTTTCACGGCGGGAATCTTCCTTCCGTGATCCTGGGACGGTGTTCGTCGTGTTCCTCAATGGTCCTGAAAATCAAAGACGGCACTCTCCTGCGATTCATCCATCCGCCGGGCGGTTCAAATATCTTTCCAGTATGTTCTGCACAGCTGAATTCCAGCCCCTGGGTCCTTGCTCGGGAGTGACTGTAAGCCTGGGGATTTTTTCCGTCAGCGCCGCAGCGTCCTTTGGCACACCTACGAAAACAGGGAAGTCCGCGCGTTCCAGCATGGGAAAATCATTTGGGCTGTCCCCCAGGGCAACCGAGGCTACGTTCCCGTGGCACTGCCGGTACCAGGACAGGACCCGATCCATGGCCTGCCCCTTGTCGTTGCCTCCCTGAAGATGATAAAATCTTCCACCGGTGGTTATGGTTAATCCCCTTTTCTCTGCCGCTTGAACCACGGCGGCGAGGTCTGAGGGTTGCTCATTGAGGATGATAAAAGGTTCATCGTATTCCCTCATAGCGGCCAGACGTGCGGAATCCGGATCCAGACCGGTCAGGCGGGAAATTTCATTCACCTTCATGTCAGAAAAGCCTTTCAAATTCAAGCCCAATTCTTTGCGGATTTCCCTCAATGCCGCCACCAGACGCGGGTACGGAAGGCCCAGAGAGAGTTTTTTCATTTCCTGCGGGCAGGCGCCTCCGGTCGCATCGGAACCCGGGGAAACATCCGGTCGCGGGGGAATAAAAACGCCTCCGCCGTTTTCCGTAACAAAAGGGCCTGAAATGGACATCTCGTCCCGTAATATTTCCATTTCGGCCCTTGTTTTGCTCGAAACAAGGACAACCGGATACTTCAGTCGGTTGCAGAGGTTGAGTGCCGGTCGGGCTGCCTGCCATTCATAGGTGTGGTGGTCCAGCAGCGTGCCGTCCAGGTCGGAAAAAATAACAAAAAACAAGGTTCCTGAACATTTCCTGCCCGGGTACTGGTTCATCAATACGATCTCCTCTTCCGGAAAAAGTCCCCCCACAGCAGGGACAGACAGAGGGATCTTGACGCGGTTGTTTCGGATCCCTGAAATGTTGAGACCTTTGAAAAATGACCGATTTTGTGCCAAATCAAGGAAGGCGAAATTTATAACCGCAGGAATATATTGAATATTTCGAGGATTATAATTTGAGCCTGACACCGAGTTGGTGCAAAAATGGTAGTTTTTCAAAGGTCTCTTTTCAAAGGTCTCATGTTGCTCCGGTGTTGCCTCAGGCGTAACGTCTCTTCTCGGATTCGACAACTTCAATCAGGTCATAAAAGATATGGGGCAGTTTATTTAAAACCCTTTCCCACGAGACGGTCTGAGGCATCTCAAAAAGCTTTTTAGCGGAGACGTGTTCAACACTCAGGATCGTTTCTGCAAGGCCTTGATCCAGGAACGGTCTGAATTCGGGATGAGAATGGACAAACCGCAGGAACCTTTCAGATATCCTGTACGGAACAGAGAGCATTTCACCTGCCTCGAGAATAGAGTTCCGAAATACGTTCCGGATGAGAAATTCTTCCCTGTCCCGGTTGTATTTGAGATTGCTGAAGCCGGCATCATCCGAGTATTTTTTCACCTGTTCTTCAGCGATTGCCTGATAAGTGACGGCCAGATCGCGGAAAAAAGTATCGGATATCTCAAGTCCTTCTTCAATGATTACGGCCGTCATGAGGGTCGTAACGATATCGATGGCCATCCGGTTGAGACCTTTGGCCGGGTCCTGAGGGGAAACCTCCTGATGTTTATGATCAAATGGGTCTTTGCTGAACATCACCTGGGCAGCGGACGATGCCTTTCGATAGACTTCAATCAGGGTAAAAATCTCCACACCCCAGTTTGTGGCAAAACGCATTTTCTTTAGAACATCCACATGAAATGCCACTTCTCCGGAAAGCTGATAATTAAAACTCAACAGAAACTCGATCAAGCGCAACATTTTCTCTTTCTTGCTTTCCGTGAATTTTCGTTTGAGCGAATACAGCAGGGGGTCAAGAAGAAGCCTTTTCACCCGCCCATAGAATTCTCCATCCGCGATCCTGGCATAATAGGCTTTTGAGAAGTCATAATCCAGCACCACCACGGGATACAGCAGTCGGTCCAGTTGTTCTCTTCGAAATGTACGGATGTCTGCATCAATCAATGCGATTGATTGGGCACCCAGGGCAATCGTAATTCCAAAGCTGAGGAACATGTTCTTGCCTTTTCCCGGCTCACTGATGTTGAATCCCGCCTCATTGAGCTTTTCATAAATAGTCTTGAAACCCGGGCCATCGTTCCACTGGATGAGATAATTTTTTATCCCCGAAGACGAGATAAGATCCTTTAGAAAGAAAGCATCTTCTTCCGTCGCCTGATCGAGCCCGAAAATAATAGTAGACAGATAAGTGACATTTTTCAGTTGTTTGAGGATATTCTGCAGCACAGGGAGATTGGCCTGATCCGTGTATTCGCTGGCGAGGAGGGGAATGATCAGTGCGGTTTTTTTCCACTTGGAATGAAGCCTGAGCTGCGTTCTCAGGTGTTTCCTGTCCTGCTGGAGGATATGAAAGGTGGTTATCCGTCCGCTGCTCTGAGAAAAATCACCCATAATTTCACTCCCCGAAGGTCTTCCCGCATCTGTTCCACCCCCGCTCTTATGACGGCGCGGCATTAATCACACGGAGAGAAAATGGAAGAGTTCCGGATGCCGTTTGCATGTGCCGTCAGGCGGCACACTGGATTCATAAGGTGTACAGAATTTAAAAAAAACAGCCATTTATGAAAGGACATTAACTGAAGTGACGGGTTTTGTCAATACGGCATGCAATAACCGTAAAAGTTTTCAGGCGCTTTCTTTTGAAAGTCAATAAAAGGCTTGACATGCCGAACGGGAAAATCCATTTATTGTTTTTCCGGCCGCAGGACCTGAATCAGACCATGGAAATGAAGGTTGCCGGGTATAGAGACGGCAGAAGAGAGTATTCGAAACCGGGGCCGTGCAGCGTACGGACAGCACGTTTTGCCGGTATACCACAAAGCGTTATTTCGCAGACAAGGATGGAAAAATGGTCCCTTCTGTTGAAGCATGTTTTCGCCTCATGGATCGGTACGGGATGCTTGAACATATCAGAGCGCATTCCCTGGTCGTTGCAAAGGTCGCGCACTTCCTGGCAAGAAAGCTGATCGCCGTGGGTGTTGAGGTCTCCATTGAAACAGTTACTGCGGGTGCGCTGATGCATGATATCGGAAAAACAGATTCCCTCCAGTCAGGCCGGGATCATTCCCGGACGGGGGCGCGTATTTGCATCGAAAACAATCTTCATGAAATTGCGGATATCGTCAGAGAGCATGTTCGGCTGAAAGACTATAATCCGAATGACCGGCTCTCTGAAAAGGAGATTGTCTTCTATTCGGACAAGCGGGTAAATCATGACCGTATCGTCAACCTGGATGACCGTCTGGCTTATATACTCGAAAGATATGGGAAAGAAGACAGGGTCCTTCGGGGTGCCATTCAGGCAAACTTCGATCTGTGCCGGAAGGTTGAAGCCAGGCTGTTTCACAAACTAGATTTCAGCGCTGACCGTCTGGCCGTTCTTGCCGGAGATGAGGACATCGGGGTTCACAGGGATACCAGGGGATAATGCCATGTCTATTCGAACAATCGCAAAGGATCTCTACCGCCTCAGGCGGGAGGTGGAGCAGCTTGAAAAAGAGATCCGGACCGTGCCGGTTGAAAAACAGGAGGAAGTAAAAACCCGGCTTCGCAAACAGAGGGCTGAACTGGAACGCGTGCAGAGGATGCTTGATGGTGCAAAGGAGAAGCCTGCTTACCGGATACCGCGTTAACACCCGTCCCATAAACGGCCTTTTTCCGCAATCCCTGCGTCAATCCGCGGGATCACTTGCCTGCCGTGCGTGCCCGCACGCAGACAGGTGCGGTGTAACGGATGTACGCCTCCGCATCATCCGTTGATTTCCTTGGTCTTGGGCAAAAATTCGTATTCCTGGATGGACACTAGACGGCTGAAAGTGCCATCGGGATGTTGTCAATAGCTCCGGAGAGGGATCCCTTCTATTCCCGGGATGGCGCTTCCGGATTTTCTGCCAGACTGTGATGTCGGAGAGAATAACGGCCAATGAATTTTTATCTTGTCATCGTCCTTTGTATCCTGGCAGGAACATTCCTCCTGGATGTGGTTGTTGATCTGTTGAATGTACGGTATGCCGGAACGGAACTGCCGGAAGAGTTTAAAGACTTCTATGACAAGGAAAAATACAGGAAATCTCAGGAGTATCTCCGGGAAAACACGAAGTTCGGTATTATCAGTGATGCCATTTCCACTTCACTTACCGTAGTCTTATTGTCTTGGGGGGGTTCAACATGGTGGACCGGTTTGCACGAGGATTCCATCTCGGAACGATTCCGACCGGCCTGATCTTTACCGCTGTACTGATGCTGGCATCCCAGATCATCCATATCCCCCTCTCTGCCTATGACACGTTTGTGATCGAGGAGAAATACGGCTTCAACAAAACCACGCTGAAAACTTTTGTCATGGACATTTTAAAGTCATGGCTGCTGGCTGTCGTGATCGGGGGAGGGATCCTTTCCGCGGTATTGTGGATTTTTGAAACCGTCGGCATGTGGGCATGGTTCTACTGCTGGATGGCTATCACGGTGTTCCAGATATTTCTCATGTTTGTCGCTCCTGCTGTGATTCTGCCGATTTTCAATAAATTCGAACCCCTGGAAGATGGATCTCTGAAAGACAAGATTGAAAACTATGTCCGTTCCCAGGCGTTCAGAATGAAAGGGGTGTTCAAAGTAGACGGGTCAAGACGTTCCACAAAAACAAACGCTTTTTTTACCGGTTTCGGCAGATTTCGGAGGATTGCCCTTTTCGACACACTCATTGCAAGACATACGGAAGATGAGATTGTCTCGATCCTTGCCCACGAGATGGGACATTACAAAAAAAAGCACATCCTCAAGTTTATGGTTCTGTCCATATTTACAACCGGTCTGATGTGTTATATCCTGTCCCTGTTTATTGGAAACAAGGGGTTGTTTGCTGCCTTCCAGATGGAGGAGATTTCCATTTATGCGAGTCTTTTCTTTTTCGGATTTCTTTATACCCCTATAGAAATGATCATTGGTATCCTGGAAAACGCCCTCTCCCGCAGGCATGAGTACGAGGCGGATGCCTTTGCAGTGAAAACATACGGGAAACCTGAAGCTATGATCCTTGCGTTGAAGAAACTGAGTCTGGAGAACTTATCGAACCTGACTCCGCATCCGTTCAAAGTTTTCCTGAGCTACAGCCATCCGCCGGTGCTTGAACGAATCCGGGCAATTCGAAACATGGTGGAGTAATATCCGGAAAAATCCGGATTGGGGCTGGGCACGGGATGCTTTTCCCGGAAGCGCCTATCACCAGTGACGGCTCTCCCTGAGACGGTTTTGTCATGTTACGAGGGCGGTCATCACGACAAAAAGTATGTATCAGACAGGTGGAATTATGCCGGTACCATATATTATGGTTGTTAATGGGCCGGGGTCCGGTCGAAGATTGACTCTGACCGGGGAGATTTCAATCGGACGGGGTTTGGATAATGACCTGTGCATTTCCGATCAGAGCGTTTCGCGCCGGCACGCGATAATCAGGAACACGGAAGGGCAGTCGGTCATCTACGACCTCGGTGCCGCAAACGGCGTTTTTGTCAATGGGCAACCTGTAGAGGAATACAGACTTCGTCCGGGCGACGAAATCCGGCTCGGCAAAACAGTGATCCGTTTTGACGAGTCAAGCCCGGAAGTGGGTGTGGGCAGGAGCGCCAGTGAGGTCATTGTCGAGTCTGATTCGTCCCCAACCATCATTACGGCATCTTCGGTTCAGGATATCTCCAGCGCTTTTCTGAACGTATCGGACATGATTCAGAGTCCGGAGGAACTTGTGCGTGCGCGGAACCGCCTGGCAGCTGTGTATAAATCAAACCAGGTAATTTCCCGGGAACGGAATCTGGAAAGGCTGCTGGCGCAGATCGGCGATCAGGTGTTATCTCTGATCCCGGCACACAACTGTGCCATTCTGCTGAAGGATGAAAGGACCGGAACGTTGTACACGGAATATGCCCGATCTGTTTTGGATGATTCCGATATTGTGATCAGTTCGACAATTGTCAAGCAGGCTGTCGAAAATGCCGAGGCAATCATCACAAGGGATGCGGCAGGCGATGCACGCTTCGGGGCAGCGGAAAGTGTTATTCTGCAGAATATTAATTCAGCCATGTGTGCACCTTTATGGTACCTTGACGAGGTCCTCGGAGCCATATATGTCGATGCCAGGGGGCTGGTTGATGCCTTTAAGAGAGAGGACTTGGAGCTTCTTGTCGCACTGTCCGCGCCCGCGGCCATTTCCATTAAAAACGTGTCCTACATGAATCAGCTTGACAGGCTTTATCGCGACACGCTGGTTGTTCTCACCAATGCGGTCGAGTTGAGGGATCATTACACCGCGGGTCATATCTGGCGTGTCACGAATTTCGCCGTGGAAATGGCCCGGGAACTCGGCTGGGATGAGGATCGGATCAAACTCGTTGAAATGGGGGGAGTCCTGCACGATATCGGAAAGATATCGGTTGATAATGCGATATTAAGCAAATCCGGGATGTTGACATCAGAGGAGTTTGAAAAAGTGAAACTGCATCCGGAACGGGGGGCATGGCTGATGAAGGACTCGCTTTTCCTCAAGCCCCTGATTCCTTTCTGTTTGTACCACCACGAACATTTTGACGGCACGGGTTACCCGTTCGGTCTGGATGGCATGAATATCCCCACAGAAGGAAGACTCATCGCGGTAGCGGATGCCTTTGACGCTCTAACCAGTCATCGGCCGTACCACGAGGCCCTGCCGACAGACGAGGCGATTAATAGGATTGTCGCGGCCAGGGGAACACATTTTGACCCGGAGTGTGTCGATGCACTGGTGAGATGTTATCAGGCCGGACGTCTCGACTATATTTTTCAGAATTACATGAAGAACAAGGAAAGTATCGTGTGTCCTTTCTGCAGCACATTTGTCAGGATCCCCGATCAGGGTGATTTCCCCCGGGCGTTTGAGTGCCCGGTATGCCATCGAAAGATCCTTCTGCGCCGGGACGGGGAAACATATTCCGCTGAGCTGATAACCTAGAACCGTCCGGATTTCGGCCGGCCCGCTATTGTTCGTCCATCAATAAGGCCGCAGACCAGAGCTTGTGGGAGGTGGTCTGATCAGAAGCTTCGGGGGATGGAAAGAGGAAAAAATTCCAGATGATTCAGCATGTTCGTATCAAGGGTGACGCGCGGATTTTGTGCGATCATGATTTTTTAGCCGATGTGCCGCAATAGGTGAACCAACAGTATCACCGAAGATATCGCTTTAAAAAATGGGATATGATATTTCAATGGTGGAG
>CAYTJI010000056.1:0-8500 GCA_964438065.1 uncultured Desulfobacteraceae bacterium
CTTTGAACCCACTATCTTTTTTATGGATATCCGTACGCACGGCAAGGATTTTGAGAAATATTACGAACGCGCCAGGAAAGACAGTGTCCGGTTTATCCGTTCCAGGGTACACACCATAGCGGAAAAAGACCAGACCGGGTCGCTTACCCTTGAATATGTCACCGAAAGCGGGCAGAAGACCGAAGAAAATTTCGATATGGTTGTCCTGTCCGTAGGCATGGAACCTGCGGATTCCGCAGTGGAGACGGCCGAAAAACTGGGCGTTGAACTCAACGCTTTCAATTTTGTCCGAACCAGGTCCCTGTCTCCAGTTGCCACATCGCGGGAAGGAATATATGTTGCCGGGGTTTTTCAGGGGTGCAAGGACATTCCTCAATCCGTAGTTGAAGCGAGTGCCGCGGCCTGCTCTGCCGGCATGGCCCTTTCCCCGGAAAGGGGAAGCATGGTGAGAGAAAAGGTGTTTCCTGAAGAAACGGATGTGCAGGGCCAGGAACCGAGAATCGGGGTATTTGTCTGCAACTGCGGTGTCAATATCGGCGGGATTGCGGATGTGCCGGCAATCGCCGAATACGCCGGACGCCTGCCCGGTGTCGTGTATGTGGATGAAAATCTTTTCACCTGCAGTCAGGACACGCAGGATAAAATGATTGAGGCCATCAGGGAACATAATCTGAACCGTATTGTGGTTGCAGCGTGTACGCCCAGAACACATGAGCCCCTGTTTCAGGAAACCATCCGAAACGCCGGTCTGAATCCGTATCTTTTTGAAATGGCCAATATCAGAAACCAGTGCACATGGTGTCACTCGAACGAGAAGGAAAAGGCGACGGAAAAAGCCAAGGACCTCGTGCGGATGGCTGTCTCCCGCGTTTCGTTTCTGGAGCCTATCGCAGACCTTTCCGTGGACGTCAACAAATCGGCGCTGGTTGTCGGCGGAGGGGTTTCCGGGATGACTGCAGCGGTCAGTCTTGCGGACCAGGGCTTTCCCGTAACGCTTGTGGAGCGGTCGCTTGAGCTTGGTGGAACAGCCAGAGACATTTCTGTGGCATGGGATGGAGAAAATGTCGCCAATTTTTTGGGGAAACTGGTTGAACGGGTTGAAAAACACCCGGATATTGATGTCCTGTTAAATTCGGAGATCGTTGAAACATCGGGTTTTGTTGGTAATTTTGAAACGGTGATCCGGACGGATGACAGATCATCGACCGTCCGTCATGGCGTAACCATTATCGCGACAGGCGGCAAGGCGGCGAATACTGAGGAATATCTTTATGGAAAAAATCCCAATGTCTCCCTGTGGCATGACATTGACCACGAACCTGACAAACGCAGGGATGCCCGCAATATTGTATTCATTCAATGTGTGGGATCACGGGACGAGAAAAGGCCATACTGCTCGAGGCTGTGTTGCACCACATCCATTTCACAGGCCATTTCGATAAAAAATGAAGAACCGGACACCAACGTCTATATCCTTTACAGGGATATACGTACGTTCGGTGAGAGAGAACTCCTGTACAAGGAAGCCAGAGAAAAGGGGGTTGTGTTTATCCGATACACACGGGATGCCAAACCCCGGGTCTCCGAAACCGGCAAAGGCCTTGAGGTCGAGGTGTTTGATCCGGTTTTGCAGCAGAGCCTGCGGATCCGGGCCGACATGGTGAATCTGAAAACAGCCATTGAGCCTTCTGACAATGAACATCTCGCTTCATTATATAAACTTCCTTTGAACGAAGAAAAATTTTTCATGGAGGCCCATGCAAAGCTCCGTCCTGTGGACTTCGCTTCTGACGGCCTGTTTGTATGCGGGCTGGCCCACTACCCCAAACCTGTTGATGAAAGCATTGAGCAGGCGATGGCGGCCGCCGGCAGGGCCGCAACCGTCCTGTCAAAATCTTCCATTCACGTCTCTCCGCTCGTGTCCCAGGTGGATGCTGAAAAATGCATCGGCTGCGGTCTCTGTGCAGAGGTCTGTTCTTTCGGGGCGATAGTGCTGGAAGAGGCGGAAGGAAAGGGAAAAAGGGCCAGGAACATCCCTGCATCGTGCAAGGGTTGCGGAATATGCGCCGCGTCCTGTCCTCAAAAAGCGATTGACATGCTCCATTTTCGTCGTAAGCAGATAGAGGCATCGATCCGCGCAGTGGTTTAGCGCACGCCATACGGAATGCTTTTTCAGAATGGCTTCCGAAACCGTTATCAAATGAAATCATTAAAGGGATTGGAAAATCATCATGGTAGATTTTGAGCCTAAAATCGTCGCTTTCCTCTGCAACTGGTGTGCTTACGCCGGCGCAGACCTTGCCGGTGTTTCACGATTGCAGTACCCGTCCAATCTGAGGACCGTCCGTATCATGTGCTCCGGGCGCGTGGATCCGGTATTCATCATCAAGGCACTAAAAGAAGGATGCGACGGGGTTCTGGTTGGAGGGTGACATTTCGGAGACTGCCATTACCTGGAAGGTAATGTTCAAGCGGAGAAGAAACTGCTCCTGACACGGAAGCTCCTTGAAATCGCCGGCATCGGGAAAGAGCGGCTTCATTTCGAGTGGGTATCATCTGCGGAAGCGCAGCGTTTTGCAGAGATCGCTGAAAATGTTGTCAATTCCGTAAAAACGCAGGGAAAGCTGGATGTCCCGGCATTGGAGATGCAGCTGACCGCGTCGGAAATGACCCTGGACGGAGAAACCCTGCGCTGGCTGGTCGGCAAGGAAGTACAGATAACCACGCACGGGGATGTGTACGGACGAAAATGGGAAGTTGACGCGTATGAGCCTATCCTTCATGATGCGCTTGAAAGAGAATACCACAAGAATCTGATTTATCTTGCCATCAGGCAGGGACATACGAATGTCAGACAAATTTCAAAAGCCATCGGCCTGGACATCCACCGGATATCTTATCTCCTTGCCGACATGGAAGCCACAAGCATGGTTGAATTCACAGGCATGGATAACAGTAAGCCCGTGTTTTCCGCGCTGTAACAGGGCTGCCGTAAGAGTGATCATGGGGTATGCCCGGACACCGGAAATTACTGATGATACAGGAACAGCAACGGGATAACGTTTGAAACTGAGCAAGGGAGTTATAATGGGATCAGACAAATCCAACAAAAGCGGGTCCGTAATGGTCGTTGGGGCCGGGATCGCCGGCATGCAGGCGTCTCTGGATCTTGCGAATTCGAACTATTATGTCCATCTGGTTGAAAAATCTCCCACGATCGGCGGGCTCATGGCCCGGCTGGACAAAACCTTTCCGACAAATGACTGTACCATGTGAGTGATTTCACCCAAACTGGTCGAGGTCGGCCGGCATCTCAATGTCAATCTGATTACCAACAGTGAAATAAAATCCATTGAAGGAGAACCGGGAAACTTTTCAGTCACACTTACCAACCATCCCCGATATATTGATCCGGACAAATGCACAGGGTGCGGCGATTGCGCAAGACATTGTCCGGTTGCAGCCGTAAATGAGATCAACAAAGGCCTTAACGACAGAAGGGCGATCTATATTGAGTATGCCCAGGCAGTTCCGCTGGCCTACGCGATTGATACCGATGTCTGCATTGGATGCGGATTGTGCGAAAACGTCTGTCTGGCAAAAGCGGTCAAGTACAGTGACAGACAGCAGGAAACCCGCGTGACCGTGGGATCCCTTATTCTGTCACCCGGAACCCGCGGATTTGATCCCTCGGGACTTGATTTCCTCGGGTATGGCAAATACGCCAACGTTGTCACCAGCGAGGCGTTTGAACGGATCCTTTCCGCTGGAGGACCTTACTACGGTCATGTCATGCGTCCTCTTGACAGAGAGGAACCCAAAAGTATCGCATGGCTCCAATGCGTGGGTTCAAGAGATATCAACCGGTGTGGGAACGGTTACTGCTCTTCTGTATGTTGCATGTACGCGACAAAAGAGGCCATGATCGCCAAGGAACACGTGGGTGAACATCTGGATACCGCAATCTTCAACATGGATATGCGGACCTTCGGAAAGGATTATGAAAAATATTTTCTGCGTGCGAGAGACAAGGAAAATGTCCGGTTCGTGAAGGCGCGGGTCCATACGGTCAGCGAGATTCCTGAAACCGGTGACCTTATCGTCAAATATGTGGATGAAAACGGTGAGGCAAAAGAAGAGACCTTTTCCATGGTTGTTTTGTCCGTCGGACTGACCATTCCGGACACCGCGGTTGAACTGGCAAAACGTCTGGGGATCAGTCTGGATCAATACAATTTTGCCGTTACAGATCCATTTGCTCCTGTTGAGACATCCCGGCCGGGTATCTACACCTGTGGGGTGTTTCAGGGACCCAAGGACATCCCCGAGTCGGTGACCCAGGCAAGCGCGGCCGCCTGTCTGGCGGGGGCCGACCTTTCGGAGGCAAGGGGGAAAGACACCCGAACCGTGGAAATCCCTGAACAGATCGATGTCAGCAGCCAGGAACCGAGGATAGGTGTTTTTGTATGCAACTGCGGTATCAATATCGGCGGCATTGTGGATGTTCCTGCCGTCCAGGAATATGCCGCTAAGCTTCCGGGTGTGGTGATGTCCGATTCGAATCTATTTACCTGTTCCCAGGACACCCAGGAAAAAATCAAAGACATGATAAAAGAGTACCGCCTCAACCGGGTCGTGGTGGCCTCGTGCAGTCCGAAGACCCACGAACCCATGTTCATGGAGACCCTGGAAGCATGCGGCCTGAACCGGTATCTGTTTGAAATGGCCAATATCCGCAACCAGGACTCGTGGATCCACTCCAAATCACCGGAACTGGCCACCCGTAAGGCAAAAGACCTGGTCCGCATGGCCGTTGCCAGGGCCCGGACACTGAAACCGCTTAAGGAAAAGATTATTTATGTCACACAGCGCGCGCTCGTTATCGGTGGAGGCGTCGCCGGCATGAATGCCGCTCTTAATCTGGGCAGGCAGGGCTTCGAGGTTGTATTGATAGAAAAAGATCGGCAACTGGGCGGGTTTTCCCGGAAACTCCATCATACCATTGAAGGTGCAGACATCCCCGCATATCTTGAAAGGCTTGTCCGTGAGGTAACGGAACATGAGAAAATAGAAGTGGTTACAGAGGCCAGAGTTACCGGCTTCGGCGGCTATAAGGGAAACTTCACCACTGAATTGGAAACAGGTCCGAACAGGGAAGTCCGTACCGTAAAACACGGCGTAATCATTATCGCGACCGGTGCCACGGAATATGTGCCCGATGAATACCTGTATGGAAATGACGAACGTGTCGTGACACAGACAGAGCTGGCAGACAGACTCGAAACAGACGGCATTCGAGGCCTGAACACCGTTGTGATGATCCAGTGTGTCGGGTCCCGTAATGAAGAAATGCCCGAATGCTCACGCATATGCTGCCAGGCAGCGGTCAAAAACGCCCTCCATCTCAAAAAGCTGAACCCGGAAACACAAGTATTTGTCCTTTACAGGGATATCCGCACGTACGGTCTGCTCGAAGACTATTACCAGGAAGCGAGGGAGAAGGGAGTATTCTTTATCCGGTTTAGAGAGGATGCGCCTCCGGATGTCGAGCCCTCCCCAGAAGGACTCCACGTCACGGTTCGGGATCATATTCTCGGCCGGGACATCACGATCATGGCGGATCTTCTGGCACTGAGCGCCGGAGTGCGGGCGGCGGACACGGATGAATTGAGCGGCATCATGAAGCTCAACCGCAACGCGGAAGGTTATTTCATCGAGGCGCACGTTAAACTCCGTCCGGTGGATATGCCCGGGGAAGGCATATTCCTTTGTGGTACGGCCCACGGCCCGAAACTGATTTCTGAAGCCATTTCCCAGTCTCAGGCGGCGGCATCCAGGGCAACGACATTTCTTGCCAATCCGGAAATCAAGCTTTCCGCCATTACCGCGAAAGTCGACACGGAGCATTGTGTAAAATGCCTGACGTGTGTGCGTTCGTGCCCCTTTGAGGTCCCTGTATTCAACACCCGGGAAGGCGTGATTGAAATTGACGAGGCCCGTTGTCATGGATGTGGGGTATGCGCAAGTATCTGTCCAAGGCAGGCGATTCAGTTAAGCTTTTATGAAGATGATCAGATCATGTGTAAAATTGACGCATTGCTGGCAGGGAGTATGTAATGACGGATTTTGAGCCCACGATATTAGCGTTTTGCTGTGACTTCTGAGGATATTCAGCGGCGGACCTGGCAGGTTCCATGCGGCTTGATTATCCGGCAAACATAAAAATCATCAGAGTGCCCTGTACCGGCAAGGTTGATGTCATTCATCTTCTGAGGGCCATCCAGAAAGGTGCTGACGGGGTATATGTGGTCGGTTGTCTGGAAGGGACATGCCATTACAATGAAGGCAACCTGAGAGCACGGGAGCGAGTCAACCATGTCCGGATGCTCCTTGAAGAAGTAGGGATCGAAGCAGACAGAGTGAGAATGTACAATCTATCTTCCGGTGAGGGGCCCAAGTTCGCCGCTTATGCGAAAGAAATGACTGAAAACATCCTGGCCCTGGGCCCGAATCCTCTGAAAGCGCATTCGAACGATTAAAACGGTAAGATATCACCTAAATCCTGCAAGCGTCGAGTTTGCCGATTTGAAAATAGTTTATGCAGGTTTTAGGTGTCAATAAATTTACAGGTCCGGTATCTGCCATGGGCCTCGGACGGAAAAGGTTTGAACCGGATCGAGTGATTACCCGGGAAGATCTTTAAGACGATCCGGGCAGGTGGCCTGAAATGCGAATGGAGGGACCATGATAGTTGCCAAACGAAAACCTTTTGAGGAAATAAAAAATTATCTGAACGGCTACAGGAAAGTCCTGAACGTGGGTTGCGGAACATGCGTTGCGGTTTGCCTCGCCGGTGGGGAAAAGGAGGTTTCCGTCCTGAACGCTGAACTGGATATGGCCAGAAAACTGGACAATAATCCCATCGAACTTGGTGCAATTACCATAGAGAGACAGTGCGACAGAGAATATCTCGAGGCACTGGACAGCATGGTGGATGAATATGACGCCATCCTTTCCATGGCCTGTGGCGCGGGGATCCAGTTCCTGGCGGAAAGATTTCCTGAAAAACCGGTATTTCCGGCAGTGGATACAACGTTCATCGGCGTTAACCAGGATGTTGGGTGGTATGAAGAAAGATGCCGGTCATGCAGCAGTTGTGTTCTGGGAATGACCGGAGGGATCTGTCCGGTGACCATGTGTGCGAAAGGGCTCTACAACGGTCCATGTGGAGGGACCAACCAGGGAAGCTGTGAAATCGACAAGGATCAGCCCTGTGCCTGGTATCTGATTTATGAGCGACTGTCTAAACAGGGTCGGTTGGACAATATCCTTGAAATCACCCCTGCGCAAGACTGGCAGAATCAGATTCCCAGGACTGTGATCCAGCCCGGATACAAAACATCGGAAAAGTCCACGGAAAGATAAAATGACATTTTGACGGTTCCGCGGGATGACTCTCCTGCCGGCATTTCCCCTGCAACAGGGAACAACTGGACAGCCCGGGTACTCTGCCTGTTGTGATGAACAACTGCATGACCTGTTGATACAAACCGAGACCTTTGAAAAGTGGCAACTTTTCAAAGGTCTCGAACCGTCTGCTTCCATGCCGGTATCTGCGCCGCAGGTTCATCAGGTTCATGAAGATGATGCCCAAATTCCAATCCGGGCTGTTTAATAAATCACGGTTGGTTCTACTATCATCAGAGAGGATATACAAATGAAATCAGGGAGCAATTTAGAAAAGGTCTTAGAGGCGGGACATTTTGCTTTTACCGGGGAACTGGGTCCTCCACGGGGAGCGAACGCGGATGAGGTCCGGGAAAAAGCTGCATATCTGAAAGGTAATGTCGATGCCGTCAATATTACGGACAATCAAACGGCCGTTGTACGAATGTCAAGCTGGGCAGCCTCCCTCATCCTGATCCAGGAAGGCCTGGAACCGAATTTTCAAATGGTATGCCGGGATCGAAACCGCCTCGCCATGCAAAGCGATATACTCGGGGCGAGTGCCCACGGTATCCGGAACATGCTTTGCCTCTCCGGAGACCATCAGAGTTTCGGTGACCATCCTCTTGCCCTCGGTGTGTTTGATGTGGACTCCACTCAGCTGATCAGCATGGTCAGAAAGATGCGGGACGAAGGGACCTTCATGAGCGGCGCGGAACTGGATGGTTCGCCCAAAATATTTATTGGCGCCGCCTCCAACCCTTTTGCCGTACCGTACGAGTGGCGCCCTTATCGCCTTGCGAAAAAAATCAACGCCGGTGCGGATTTTATTCAAACACAGTGCATCTACAATATGGATCGATTCCGGGAGTTCATGAAGAAGGCCGTTGACATGGGCCTGACCGAGAAATGCTATATTCTCGCGGGAGTAACCCCGCTGAAAAGTGTTGGAATGGCCAGATATATGGCCAAATCGGTTCCGGGTATGGACGTGCCGGAAGAATTAATTGAACGTTTGAAAGGTGCCGGAAAAGGCAAAGCGGCTGAAGAAGGC
>CAYTJI010000057.1:0-8355 GCA_964438065.1 uncultured Desulfobacteraceae bacterium
CGGGGCATGTCTACCTGGATGTCACGGGGACGGAACGTCTTTGGGGAAAAGCCAAAAATACCGGTTACCGTCTGACGAGGGAAATCCGGGCCGGTCTGTGTCTTTCCGGGACCGCCGGGGTGGCGGCCAATAAAATGGTTTCAAGCATTGCCTCCCGGATGCCGTCGTCATCCGGGGTGCGGGATGTGGCCCCCGGCGGGGAGTCTTTGTTCGTGGCCCCCCTCAAAGTGGGGGTATTGCCCGGCGTCGGTCGTTTCTGCCGTAAGGGCCTTTTGAAAGAGCTGAATATTTCCCGGGTCCGGGATCTGGCGGCCCTGGATATGGGTGCGTTGAAGCTCATCTTTGGTCACCGGGCCCATGTCATCCATCAGAGGGCCCTGGGCATTGACCCGACACCTGTTTACCCGGGTTCCGCTGAACCTGTAATCGTTGAGGAAATGACGTTGCTGCGGGATGAAAATGATGACCGGGATCTCCTGTCTGTCCTGTATATCCTGACGGAAAGATGTTCTTTCCGCCTGCGGGAAAGAGGGTTAATTCCCAGAAAGGCGGGTCTTCTGATCCGGTATTCCGACCAGGTGGAGGCCCGCTGCAGGCTCCGTCTGTCTCCCGCCGGATCTCCTGCTTCCGACTTTTACGGTCCCCTGAAAGAATCGTTTTTTAAACTCTGGAAACGGCGGGTACGCCTCCGGTTTATCCGCCTCTGGTTCCGGGATTTTTCCGCCCCGGACAGGCAGCTTACCCTCTTCCCCGCCCCGTCGCCCCTTGAAGAGAAACAATCCGTGGTCCTCCGGGCCCTGGACAGGATAAGAGAGAAATATGGAGAAGAGGCGATCCGTAGAGGAATATGCTGCCGGGGGTAAGGACCGGAGGAGATTCAGCCGGACCCGGGATCCTGAGCCGCGGAGGGCATCCGGTTTCGTTCATCTCAATGTCCATTCCCATTATTCCAGGGGCTGGGGGGTCGGCACCATTGAGGCGCTTTGCCGGACGGCCCGGGAGCTGGGCATGGAAAGCCTGGCCCTGACCGATACCAACGGACTGTACGGACTGGTCTTTTTTGTTCAGGAAGCCGTAAGAGCCGGGATCCGGCCCATTGTGGGAAGCGAACTCCTCTCTGATGAACGGCGCGCGGTTCTGCTGGTCAAAAATTCCCGTGGGTATGCCAATCTTTCCCGGATCGTTTCCGACCGCTGCTGCCACCGGGATTTTGACCTGATCCGGGCGATTCGGCAGAGGCGTGAGGGGCTGATTGTGTTTTCAGACGATTTCAGGCTGCTGAAGGCCCTCCGGCAGGACGGTCCGGACGACCTGTTTGTGGAGATGTCTCCCGGTTTTCAAATGGCCCGGTGTTACGCCTTTTCCCGGCGGACCGGGATCCCCCCGGTCGCCACCAACCGGGTATACCTTGTCCGGAAAGATCAGTTCCGTCTTCATCTCATCCTGAGGGCTATTTTTCTCAAGACCCGCATTTCCCGGCTGACAGGCGCGGACACCTGCCGGGCGCATAATTTCCTGACCGGTCCCTCTGCCATGGCGGATCAGTTTCCCCATGCGCCGGCTGCCGTTGCAAACACGCTCCGGATTGCGCAATCCTGTTTCGTGGACTGGGCTTTTGACAGACGCATATTTCCGGATTTTGAACAGATGGATGACAATGAGGCCTTTGACCGTCTCTACCGGGCCACCCTGGAAGGATGCCGGAAGCGTTACGGAGAAATCACCCCTGCGGTAAGAAAACGGATCACCCGTGAGATGCGGGTGATCCGGGACAAAAGATTCGCCCACTATTTTCTGCTGGTGGCCGATATCACAAAAAAGGCCCGGTTGTCATGCGGCAGGGGAAGTGCGGCCGCCTCCATTGTTTCCTACGCCCTCGGCATTACCCACGTGGACCCCATCCGGCATCACCTTTTCTTTGAGCGCTTTCTGAATCCCGGCCGCATGGACCCCCCTGATATTGATGTGGATTTTGCCTGGGATGAACGGGATCGGGTGATCGACTATGCCTTTGCAAAATACGGTAATCGTCGCGCCGCCATGGTGGCGAACCACAATACCTTCGGTGCCAGATCGGCCATCCGGGAGGTGGCAAAGGTCTTTGGCCTGTCAGACCGGGAAATCGGACGCGTGACCCGAAGGATCGGCTTTGGATGTCGGCTGCGGGATGTCTGGCAGGAACTGCCGCACGACCCGAAGATGAGAGGCCTTGCGTTCAGAAAACCCTGGAACGAAATCCTGCGTACCGCCGCCGCGCTGGAGGGGTGTTTCAACCACCTCGCCACCCATTGCGGCGGCCTGGTCGTGGTCCCTGACGAGGTCCGCAGGTACTGCCCGGTGGAGATCTCCCCCGCCGGGCACCAGGTGCTCCAGTGGGAAAAGGACTCGGTTGAAGACAGCGGCCTGGTCAAGATTGACATCCTGGGAAACCGGACCCTTGCCGTCATCCGGGATACCCTGGCGCTGGTGAAAAAGAATTATGGTCGCAGGATCGACTATGCCGACCTGAATCCGGTTGATGATCCGGAGACGATCCGGGTCTTCTATAACGGGGATACGTTCGGTGTGTTTTATTTTGAAAGCCCGGCCACCAGGCAGGTCCTTCACAAGGTCCGTGCCGGGTTCCGTTTTGAAGAATACCGGCGCATGGACCATTTTCATATTAATGTGGTGGTCACCTCCATTATCCGGCCCGGCTCAAATCCGGGCGTGAACACCTGGATATCCCGTCTTCACGGCAGGCACTGGGATCCCCTGCATCCGCTTTTACAGCCGGTGCTTGAAGAAACCCTCGGGGTGATGGTCTTTCAGGAGCAGCTGAGCCTGGCGGCCATTCATATGGCAGGGTTTTCTCCCGGTGAGGCGGACAGCCTCAGGAAGGTGATCAGCAAAAAACACAGGGAGAAAAAGCTCCCCGACTTTTATGCCCGCTTTGTCCGGGGAGCCCGTGAAAATGGAGTGAACCCGGACACCATAGAAACGGTCTGGCAGATGATGATGGGTTTTGACGGATACAGCTTCTGTAAGCCTCATTCCGCCAGTTATACGCTGGTGGCCTACAAATCCGCGTATCTCAGGGCCCATTACCCCGCGGAATTCATGGCTTCGGTCATCTCCAACGGCGGGGGCTATTACTCCTGCTTCGGATATCTGTCCGAAGCAAAACGCATGGGCCTGACGGTCCTGACCCCGGATATCAACCGGAGTGACATCCCGTATACAGGCATAGGCAGGGAGATCCGCATTGGTTTCATGCAGATAAAAGGACTGTCTCAGGAGGCCGGAGAGGCCATTGTCCGGGAACGGGAAAGAAACGGTCCGTTTGTTTCTTTCAGGGACTTTCTGAGAAGGACCGCTTCCCATGTTCCGTTCCAGGACGTTCGGGTTCTGATCAAGGCGGGCTGTTTTGACGCCATCTGCACGGATGACACCCGGGCCGGTCTCATGTGGCAGGCCCTGGCGTTTTTTCACCGGAAAAAAGAGCAACAGACCCCGACACTTTTCGACCGGACGCATCCTCCGGCCCCGTTACGTACCCGGGTCCGTCATGGATATCCGAAAGATCTTATGCTGAAACAGGAAATCGAGACCCTGGGCTTTCCCGTTTCCGTTCATCCGCTGGATTTTTATCGTGAGATAAGACCCGTGGATTATGTTCGTGCCGGGGATCTGCACAAGCATGTCGGGCGGACGGTTACCATCATCGGCTGGTTGATTACGGGCAAAACGATTCGTACCCGGGCCGGGGATCCCATGAAATTCATCTCTTTTGAAGATACCACCGGGCTTTACGAAACCGTGTTTTTCCCTGCGGTGTACAGGCGGTACGGGCATATGTTGAGTGAACCGCGGGCCTGTATTCTGAAAGGAAAGGTGAGTGAGGATGCCGGTGCCGTGTGCGTGGTCGTGAACCATGTCAGATTTCCGGACCGTGCCTGTCCGGCAGAGGAAAATTTGCAGAGCGGGGCGCGGCATGGCTGACTTCAGGGAATCCGGACCTGCGGCGCATAAACATACCGTTCAGTCAGAATAAATCGCCCACGGGTTTCATCCAAAAAACGGTTGATGTTTTGATGCCTATCTGTTACCCGCATGGACAGGGGATCCTGCGCAGGATCGGTGAGCGGGATCCGTGCCGGGGAAACCGGATGAGCGGCGTGGAGGCCCGATGCGGTCTTTTCCCCCGGATTTTCTGCAACAGAACTTCTGCAGGATGCCGTTTTTGAATTCATCCGGGGCCGTAATTGATTTTGAAGATCTTCAGACGTGTCAGGCCCTTGTCATGAAATTTACCATATTCAAAAGATTGATATTCAGTTATATGGTGATAATGTTGTTTGTCATCTTTCTGGCCGGCTATATCACCCTGAAGCTCAATCATTTGAACCATCTCACCCGTTCCATTGCATCTGTGGACAGCAAGACGATCGGGATGGTGGAAAGGCTCCTGGACCGGATATTTTCCCAAGTCAGTTTTGAAAAAAAATACCTGATTTCCGGGGACAGGGATTTCCAGAAAAAATTTTGGGAAATACGGAAATATGTGACAAAAGATCTGAAAGGCCTGGAAGGCCTTACCGATACGCCGGAAAAAAAAGAGCTCCTATCGCATGCCCTTCGGTTGTATGGACAGTATCTTGCCGTGTTTAAACAGGAAATGGATATCATTCCCGGGGCAGGGGATCCTGTCCGGAATAAATACCGCAAAGAACGGGAAAAAATTATCTCCGAGCTCAACCGGGAATTGAAAAAAATTATCATCATTTCCCGATCCGACAGGGACCGGATGATTCGTGAATCCAGCCGGATCAGTCATGCGGTTTTAAGGGATGTCATGATAACGGCCGGAATTGCCATTATTCTGGGTGTCCTGATTTCATTTTTCAACACCAGGGGCATCAACAGGGCTATTCTGCTTTTGCAGCGCAAGACGGACGATATCGCCAGGGGAAAGTTTGAAGACGTCCCGGAGATCACCTCTCCACCGGAAGTCCGGGCGCTTGCCAATGACTTCAAGATCATGTGCGAAAGGCTGAAGGAGCTTGACCAGATGAAGATCGATTTTATCAGCCATGTGTCCCATGATCTTCGTACCCCCCTGACCGCCATTCGGGAGTCCTCCAGTATGTTGCTTGAAGGGACTTACGCGGATATCCCTGAAAAACAGCACGAACTGCTGAGTATTACAAAGGAGGAATGCGAGCGGCTGATTGATTCGGTCAACAAGATACTGGATCTTTCCCGAATGGAAGCCGGCATGATGGATTATCACTTCAGGAAATGCAGTTTGGCCCCTATCATTCAGAAAGGAATATTGAAACTGGCCCCCATTGCCCTGAAAAAGAAGATCAGCCTTGAATTGACGCCGCCACCGGAGATACCGCCTGTTCATATTGATGAGGAAAGAATCGCCCAAGTGCTCCAGAACCTGATCGGCAATGCACTGAAATTTACCGGTAAGGGAGATGCCGTCGTTGTTTCCATTTCAAACAGCCGGACGAATGAAAAATTTGTTGAGGTCTCTGTTTCCGACACGGGATGCGGAATACAGGAAGATCATCTGGATCTGATTTTCGACAAATTCAAACAGATCGATTCAGGAGTGGAAACGGCCCGGGGAACCGGATTGGGTCTTTCCATAGCCAAGCACATCGTAACCGCTCACGGAGGGAAAATCTGGGCGGAGAGCAGGCCCGGAAAAGGCAGTACATTCCACTTCACCCTGCCTGTTTCCTGAAATCTCAGGTGCTGCCCTTCCGTGACACATGCATATCAGGAAAGCGAGAAACCGTAAATGGAAAAGATTCTGATAGTGGATGATGACCAAAATGTCCTGAAGGTCATAAAAATGAGGCTGGAAGCCCGGGGCTATGAGATTACGACCGCCACGGATACGGAAAAATCCGTTAACATGGCCCGAGCGGAGGTTTTTGACCTGGCCCTTGTGGATTTGAAACTCGGCGAGGAAGACGGGATTGCCCTGATGGAAGCACTTCATCAGATCAATCCCGAAATGCCCATTATTATTTTTACGGCCTACGGAACGATAGAAAACGCGGTCGAAGCCATGAAAAAGGGGGCTTACGGGTATCTCACCAAGCCCTTTGATTACAATGACCTGCTGGCGGAAATAAAGGACTGCACGGCCAAAAGCCGACTGTCTAAAGAGATCAAGACCCTCAGGGCCATGACGCGCAAGCGTTATGGATTTGAACATATCGTCAGCAGAAGCGACAAAATGAAAAGGGTGCTCGAGCAGGTCGCCAGCGCCGCTGAGGTGGATTCCAATGTATATATCCAGGGTGAAAGCGGTACCGGAAAGGAGCTGATCGCCAAAACCCTTCATGTGGCCAGTTCCCGGAAAAACGGGCCTTTTGTGGCGATCAATTGTGCGGCGATTCCTGAAAATCTGCTTGAAAGTGAGCTTTTCGGCTATGAGAGAGGGGCGTTTACAGGTGCGGCTCGCGGAAAAAAAGGGCTTTTGGCACTCGCGCATAAGGGGTCCTTTTTCTTGGATGAAATATCTGAAATGTCCCTCCCCATGCAGGCCAAACTCCTTCGTGTGCTGGAGGAAAGAGAATTTTACCCTCTGGGCGGGGAAAAATCGATAAAAGTTGATGTCAGAATCATTGTGGCTTCCAACACCAACTTGGAAGAGGAAGTCAACAAGGGAAATTTCCGGAAAGATCTGTATTACCGTATCCACGTAATACCGATCCATATTCCTCCGTTGAGAGATCGAAAAGAGGAGATCCCCTATCTTGCCCGATATTTTCTGAAGAAATTGACCCGGAAGATGAACAAGAAAATAAACGGGTTTTCCCCGGGCGCCTTGCAGAAGCTGCTCCTTCACTCCTGGCCCGGGAATGTGAGGGAATTGGAAAACACGATTGAATGTGCCATGGCCATGGCCAATCAGGATATCATCACCGAGGAGATGTTGCTCCAGCCCCAGGATTCCCGTCAGCAGCGCCTGAGTACCCTGAAACATGCCAAAGACAATTTTGAAAAAAGTTATCTTATTCAACTCATTGAATTGACACAGGGAAATGTCAGTCAAGCAGCCAAGCTTGCCGGAAAGTACCGGGCGGACCTGTATGATCTTCTGAAAAAACACGACCTGAACCCGGCAGACTTTCGGGAATCCGGACGGCGGTAACACAAAAAATTTTTGAAAGACCGCATGGGGGCGGGATCGGCCTGCGCCATAACGCGCAGAATTATTTGATGTTGGATTTCGCCTAAATCCTGCATAAACTATTTTCAAAAATGAAGTTAGGCTTTTAATATCAGCAAGTTATGGGAATGTTGGGCTTGCATGATACGCATCAATTTGAATGAAGCCATATAGGTTTCATTTTGTGCAGGGAATATCCTGCATGCGGGTGGGTATGAATCGAACGTATGCCCCGCCGGAAAACCGATTGACAATAACGAATGATAATGGACGGTTCATCATGATAAATGGGTTGCGGGGAGTGTGATTCCTGTGGCCCATTTTGTGCCAGGAGGACAATTATGAGTCAGTCAATTGCCCCCCACGGGGGAAAACTCGTTGATTTGATAGCAGATTCGGAACGTAGGCAGGTCCTTCAGGAACTTTCTCTGCACATCCCTTCCATTTCACTCTCGGAACGTCAGATCTGTGATCTGGAGCTTCTGATGAATGGGGCATTTTCTCCCCTCACAGGGTTCATGACCCGTCCGGAATACGAAGCCGTGCTCGACCGGATGCGACTTCAGGATAACACCCTGTGGCCGATCCCTGTCTGTCTGGATGTATCGGAGGTAGCAGCAGGACAACTGGAAGCGGGTCAGTCCGTAGCCCTCAGGGACCCGGAGGGATTTATGCTTGCCGTGATGCATATTGAAGAAATCTGGCCGGTAGACAAGAAAATGGAGGCAGAGACGGTTTATGGAACGACTGATACAGCACACCCGGGCGTGGATTACCTGTTTCACAAAGCCGGCAGCCATTACATCGGCGGCCGGGTTGAAGGTCTCAGCATGCCGCTTCACTTCGATTTCAAGCACCTGCGCCTCACGCCCCTGGAGGTCAGAAATATCTTCAGAAAATTCGGATGGCGGCGCATGGTCGGTCTGGAGACCCGGAATCCCCTGCACCGTGCCCTGTTTGAACTGACCTTGAGGGCGATGCGGGAAGCCCGGGCGAATCTGCTGCTGCAGCCGGTTGTCGGGTATACGAAGCCCGGTGATATCGACTATTACACGCGCGTGCGCTGTTATCAGAAAGCGGCCCATCATTATCCGCCCAACATGATGCTCCTGTCCCTGCTGCCGCTGTCCATGCGCATGGCAGGACCGCGTGAGGCCCTGTGGCATGCCCTGATCCGG
>CAYTJI010000058.1:0-8348 GCA_964438065.1 uncultured Desulfobacteraceae bacterium
CGCGGATCAAGTCAGGGCCGGAGTCTGATCGAGGGAAGATCGAGATCCCCTGTCGGGCATAGATGTCACATTTCCGGACGCTGTCCGGTCCCGGCGGGATGAGTCTGAAGCCGGCGCGACGAAAACCCGTGCCTACTGAAGGCCTTCCCGCTTTTTCTTCAACTGCTGTCTGGCTTCCGAGATCCTTTCCCTGATCTTTTTTTCGTTGTTGTTTTTCAGAGAAATAGCCTTGTTGAAATATTTGATGGCCTTTTCATAGGCCTGTATTTTAAAATAGGCTTCGCCCAGATGTTCGTTGATGGTCGGATCGTCGGGAGTAATTCGGGCCGACTTTTCGAGGTAACGGACAGCCTGATCATATTGCCCTTTCTGATAATAGACCCACCCGAGGCTGTCGATGATATACCCGCTGTCCGGTTTTAACCTCATTGCTTTTTTGATCATTGCCAGGGCCTCGTCCAGATTGATGCCGTTTTCGGCATACGTATAGCCCACATAGTTGAGAGAATCCGCATGATCCGGATTGATTTCGAGTATTTTTTTCATCTGTTTGAGACAAGCTGTCTTTTGCCCGCTTTTGTCCAGCAGGACCCCAAGTCGGAACATCATGTCGACATTATTCGGATTATTCTGGAGTCCTTCTTCAAGAACGCGAATGGCGGTTGCATAATCTTTCTGGTTTTCATACAGGGAACACAGCATGAGGTAGAGATCAACCGCGTTTTTGTCGAGCGAAATGGCTTTCTCCAGCACGGTTTTCGCTTCAGCGTGTTTCTTTTCTGATTCCAGAATGTACGCGATGTGAATCTGAGCATCATTGAAATAGTTCGAGTTCCGTTTGATCATGCGAAAATGTTCCAGCGCCTTTTCAAGGTCCGGCTTTTCCTGAAGGGCAACCGCAAGATAGTATCTTGATTTGTCGTCCTCCGGCCGCATGGAAACGATGGCATTAAACTCCTTGATTGATTCGTCCAGCCTTCCTTGTTTGAGATAAAGCAGCCCCAGCGCCTGTCTTGCCGGATCCCCGGGTTGGGAATTGTTTTTCATTATCCGCATGTGCCGTTCGGCTTTTTTGTCCTGGCCGAGTTTGGAATATATGCTGATCAGCCTGACCCGGGCGGAAATGTTGTCCGGATGGGATTTCAGAATTTTCTCGAATGTTTCCGCGGCACGGCTGTTCCTGCCGGTCATCTGGTACAGGGTGCCCAGATCAAACATGGTGGATTCCTGGCCCGGTTTGCGGTTCAGGACTTCCTTGAAGGATTTTTCCGCCTCCGGATACTTTTTCATTTCCATATACACTTTTCCGCGGTAGTAATAGGCAAGGGTCAGATCAGGGTCCTGGCTGATCAGTTTGTCCAGATGACCCAGTGCTTTTGAAAGCTTTCCTTCCCTGATCATAATCGTGGCGACAAGAAGACGTATCCGGATATTTTTCGGATCCAGCTTGAGTGCCCTGTCATATTCTTCAGCGGCCAGTTCATTTTTCCCGATCAGTGTGTACAGATCCGCCAGGAAAATCCGGTAGCGCATGTTGTCCGGGTCCAGAGAGACGCCTTTCAATGCGTGCGAAAGCGCCTTCGGATACTCTTTTTGGCTTTTCAGAAGCATGGCCATGCGGATATGAAGGTAGGCGGATTCCGTGTCGTTCGCGATGGCCAGAGAAAGGTACTCCTTGGCCTTCTCATAATTTTCTCTGGACATTTCAAATGTTGACAGGGTAAAAAATGTATAGGCGTGTTGCAGCTTGTCCCCTTGTACCAAAGGAACGCTCCGGGTTTCAGGAGGTGCAGGCCCTTTGCCGGGGGGGCCCGTCCGGCCGAGATGAGAACAGCCTTGAAGGCTCAGCAGGACGAGACTGGTGCCCAAAACATGGACCAGGAAGCGGATCGTCTGTGTTTTTTTGCATTTCATCTGGAATCACTGTGCCCCGGATCTTGATGGAGGGTGGGCACTATTTCAAAAAGCCGGCATACTCCTCTTCAAAATTCGGGATTTCCTCTTTAAGTTGTTTCTTGATTTTCTTGATGATCTTTTCCTGGATCTGACGGACCCTTTCCCGTGAAATATGGTACTTGTCTCCCAGTTCCTGAAGGGTCATGGGCTGCTCGGCCATGATCCGGTTGTCAAATATGTCCGCTTCTTTGCCGGAAAGGGTTTTCCGGATTTCCTTGAGTTTTTGTGCCAGGATTTTACGGCCTTCATGTTCGGAAAGCTGGTCGTCGGCCCTGCTGCCGGGATCGGGCAGCAATGCGCCGTAGGACTCCCTGGAATCTTCACCGGCCGGGGCACTCAGAGAAACCTCCCATCCGCCCAGACGCTGGCTCATTTCCACCACCTCTTCCTCCCTGACGTTGAGCCGTTCGGCCAGAAGTGCGGGTTCAGGACTGAAACCCTGGGATATGAGCTTATCCCTTTCCTTTGCCAGGTTGAAAAACAACTTCCGTTGCGTCTGCGTGGTGCCGATCTTCACCAGTTTCCAGTTGTCCATGATGAACTTCAGCATATACGCTTTAATCCAGAAAGATGCGTAGTAGGAAAACTTGATGCCGCGATACGGGTCGAACTTTTTGACTGCCTGCAACAGGCCGAGGTTTCCTTCCTGGATCAGGTCCAGCAGGTTTTTTGTCCAGTACCGATGGAAATCCATGGCAATTTTTACAACCAGTCTCAGATTGGATGTAATCAGCCGGTAGGCGGCTTTTTCATCATTCTGTTCCCGGATCCGGATGCCGAGTTCGATTTCTTCCTCTCTTGTAAGTAATTGATACTTCTTGATTTCACGAAGATAAACCTGGAGCGGATCATACGGGACCAGCGCCCTTTCTTCCGGCAGGCTCACCGGAGCGATACCGGGGTGAACGACCGGAGCAAGCGTCTCTTCCTCTGGGGCATCCGGTTCCGGCCCGAGTTCACTTTCGATTGTGTTTTCTGTTTTGTTTTCCATGTGTGAACAGGGACCCTGGTCTCTGACAGCAAGAAGTCCGTTGCCGGGCATCTTGCAGGTTTGCGGGCATTGGGCACTCCGGCTGAATTTGTTGATCGGCAAATCGATGGTACCGTTGACCGAAAAAACCGCAGCCCCCTGAAATCGCGGGGTCAGCTCAATACGATTTTCATGTACCGCTTCTTTCCAGCCCTGAGGATCATTTCACCGTCATCCATGTCTTTGAGGGCGATGATCTGATCAAAGGCCCGGATTCTTTCGCCGTTCAGGTATCCGCCTCCCTGGGCGATCAGCCTTCTGGCTTCACTGCGTGTCTTGCATAAACCTGATCTCTCAAAAAGGATGTAGGCCGGGATTCCGTTTTCAAGGTCCTCTGTTTTCAGCACACAGACAGGCCCCGGTGGTGTCCCACCCGAGCCGCTCGAAGCCGGCCTGCGCCCGGATGGCGGCCCCCCTCCGAAGAGTCTTTCAGATTCTTCCCGCGCATGATCGGCTGCTTTTTCTCCGTGACACAGTCTGGTCGCTTCATAGGCCAGCACAGCTTTTGCTTCTCTTATCATTTCTCCTTCGAGGCTTCCCAGACGCCGCACTTCGTCCATGGGGAGGAGCGTAAAAAGCGCAAGAAAACGTTCAATATCACGATCATCCTGATTTATCCAGTATTGATAGTAGTGATAAGGGGACGTGCGCTCGGGATCCAGCCATACCGCCCCTTTGTGAGTTTTGCCCATTTTAATTCCCGAAGAGGTCGTCAACAGCGGAAGGGTCATCCCGTGGACGATTTTTCCTTCCAGCCTCCTGATCAGATCGGCACCGGCCAGGATATTTCCCCACTGGTCATTTCCGCCGATTTGGAGGGCACAGCCGTAATTTTTGAAAAGATGCCAGAAATCATAGGATTGAAGGAGCATGTAGTTGAATTCTATGAAATTCAACCCTGTTTCCAGCCTGGTCCGGTAACTTTCCGCGGTCAACATCCGGTTTACGCTGAAATGCCGGCCGATGTCTCTCAGGAAGTCAATATAGTTCAAATCCTTCAACCAGTCGGCGTTGTTCACCATGAGGGCCTTTCCGTCACTGAAATCGATAAACCGTGAAAGCTGATTTTTTAACCCCTCGGCATTTCGTTCGATTTCTTCCGGACGCATGATCGGGCGCATTTCCGTTTTTCCACTGGGATCCCCGATGAGTGCCGTGGCACCGCCGATGAGCACGACGGGACGATGTCCCTTCCTCTGCATATGGACCAGGGACATGATGGGGAGCAGGCTTCCCACATGAAGGCTGTCGGCGGTCGGATCAAAACCGATGTAGCAGGTAACCGGTTGTCTCAGAAGATCACGGACACCTTCTCTGTCAGTGACCTGTTCAATAAACCCTCTCGTCTCGAATATGTCAAAAATATTTGCCACGCTCGTGTTTGTCCATGAACAGATTTAAGGTTGTGGGACCCGTGCAAGGTCATTGTACGGGGGGATTTGCGTGCGTTGCAGACCCGATTCTGCGTGTTGTCGCAGAGATTGCGGAGAAGGATCGGTTTCGGACGGCATCCCGTGCTAATCCCGTTTCTGTTTCCTGTGGCCCGCAGGCAATCTCAGACGGATGACCTGACCGGGTTTCCCATATGTTTCAACGGGTTTTCCGTTCAACTTGAAGTCGATTCCCGCGGCGTTCCCAATGATCAGATCAAAACCCTTCCGGCCTTTCCAGATGAAATGCTCATCCGGATGAAAAACATATTCCTTCGGTGCCAGGTCATCTACATATATCCGCACCCAGGTTGTCTTTTTTATATCAGCTTGAAGAGTCAGCCCTTGAGCCGGGGTGACACCCGGGTCGACGGGACCGGATGCCTCCCTGTCGGCAGTCACATCGTTCTTCCTGATCGGCGTTTCAGCCTGTTTCGCACGACCTGATCCGGGTACCGGTATGGGTGCGGCATCCGGTTTGTTGTGACCGGGCGGTGCCCCGAATTTTGTCAGGTCATGTTTTCCTCCGGTATCACCGGGTGTTGCCGAAGAGGTTTCATGCAGTGAAAGAGGGGCATGACCGGCCGGGACTTTCCGGTTCAACGCAAAGCCTTTCCAGAGAAAATAGACGGAAAAAAGGGCCAGTATCAGGAAAATCGCAACCGCAAATAGAATTTTATTGTTTCCGGAAGGCGTTATAAGAGGAGTGGAAACAAAAACCGTCTCCGGCCCGGATTCCTGGAAGAGGGCCATGACCGTCTCTTCATCCAGGCCCAGAGCGTTGCCGTATGACCGGACGAAACCACGGGCAAACGCCGGAGACGCGAGTTTGTCCCATGCCTCTTTTTCCAGGGCCTCGAGGATCGGCTGCCTGATCCTCGTACGTTCGGTGATCTGCGCGTAACTGAGGCCCTTCCTCTGTCTTTCCTCTCTCAGAAATTTACCGATTGTCTTTCCCGGTGCAACACCGGTCCCGTCGCCGGTATCAGAACGGTCCCGGGGCCGCTCTGATACCGGATCCCGATTGTCCCTGCTCACGGGCGGATCGCCTGAGCCTGTCGTGTCGTTTCTGGTCATGGCTTGCATCCAGGTTCAGGAGAAGGTCTTAAAAGATGACCTTGATATATGATTTCTCCCGCAAGGTTTTTATCCAGGAGGAGTATCTTTCACCGACCTCTTTGTTGTACAGGAATTCGTGGATGGCCTCTTTGACGTCTTTAAAGGATTTGGCCCCGCCGCTTTCCCTTTCCATCACCTTGATAATCTGAATGCCGGAAGGACCTGGAATCGGTTTGCTCACCTCGCCGACTGCCATATGTTCAATGGTTTTCCTCAACCCGGGATCCAGCTGGGACGTCTTGATAAAACCGAGATTGCCTCCGTCCTGCGCACCGGGTCCCTGGGAGTATCGTCTGGCCAGGTCGCCGAAGTCTTCCCCGTTTTTGAGTTTCGTCAGAATTTCATCCGCTTTTTTTAAAAGCGGAGCCATGTCGTCAGATCCCGGGCTCTTCAGCAGCAGAATGGTTGCAAGTCTCACTCTTTCGTTGCTTCGGAACTGGTCCAGGTGATCCTCGTAATATTTCTTGATCGTTTCATCTCGGATAATGATTTTTGATTTTACTTCATATTCGATCAGGCGTATCTGTTCCAGTTGTTTTTTCAAGTTCTTGCGGTATTGTTCGAAGGTGATCCCCTCGTTGTTCAGACCGGTTATCAGGTCTTCCTGCGTCCAGTGGTTACGCTGCTTTATCCGCTCGACAGCCGCATCGATTTCCTTTGGCGTGACTTCGATCTCCAGTTCCTTAACTTTGTCTTCAGCAAGTTTTTCGTCGATCATCATGTCAATGATCTGGCGACGCACCTTCATGAAGCCCTCCCTGTCCCGGCTTTCCAGTTCAGAGGGATCCACCCCGGACACCTCTTTTATTTTCCGGTTCAATTCGTGCAGGGTGATCACCTCATCGTTCACAATGGCCACAATCCGGTTACAGATCCGTGCGGAAATCGCCGGGCCGTCATCCAAAAAAAGCACGGCAGCCAACATGAACGCACACGAAAAAACAACTCTTTTCATTGAACAATCTCCAGTTGCTTTACCACACGCTGATTCACTTTTATTTTAAACTGATTCCTCAATTCCAGCAACCAGTTGGCCAGAAACGTCTCATGCTTTTGGTGGAGAAGCCTGGAGCGGATCTCCTTGCTGACTTCGGAGAGTTTTTTCAGACCGGCGGGCTTGACGGCCAGAACCTCGAAGATGTGATATCCGTAGGGCGTCTGAATCACGGGGCTGATTTCACCCGGAGACAGTGCAAAAAGGGCCCTCTCCATGGAGGGATCCAGTTCTCCCTCAGCTATCCATCCCACCTCGCCCCCGTTTTCAGCCTCCGGTGCAATCGAGTATTTCCTGGCGAGCATATCCATCTTTTCACCGGCATGGAGCCGTTTGAGAATACGGTCGGCCTTTTCCCGGGTCCGGGTGACGATTTGCCTGAAGGTAATCATTCTTGGCGAACGGAACGTATCCCGGTTTTTCTCGTAATACTCCTGAATTTCGCGGTATCCCGGGGGAGCGATGTTTCTGGAAACCCTTTCAATAATTTTTCCGGTGATCAGTTGCTCCCGGATACGCTGCTTCCACTGTTCGGGATCGACATACCCGCGGAGCAGGGCATCCTTGAATGCGGTGGGCGTATATCCTTTTTTGATATTTTTCAATGCCTGGTTCATTTCATCTTCAGAAAGTCGGATATTATGCACTTTCCCGTATTCGAGAATAAGATAGTGGTCAATGCACTGATCCAGAATTTTTTCCCGGACGCGACTGCGTTCACCTTCCGGCACATCCATATCCGCGCTGATGAATGCCATGTCCGCCTCAAGCCTGTCCCTGTTGATCGAAGTGGAGCCGACAACGAGGGCGACATTGTCCGGGGTCCGGTCAAAGGGATTGCAACCGCCCAGAGCGACTGCCAGAAGCCCCAAACAAAACAGGGCTTGCAGGGACAGCGGCGGCCATACCACTCCGGGTGCGATCGGGAATTCTGAAGAGATCGGAAAACGCAACTGGCGCTCCTCTGTCGGGCGCTCCGGCAGGGCAAACTGCTTTCAAAAACCGCAGCCTTTATGTCCACATTTGGATTGATGCGTGACATGCAAGCCCGGCATTCCCATAACTTGTTGATATTAAAAGCCTAACTTTCTTTTTGAAAACAGTTCATGCAGGTTTTAGGTTTCACGCCATGGCGTAAGTCGTCTTTTCCCTGCCGAGGAACGAGACCTTTGAAAAGCGACCACTTTTGCACCAACTCGGCGCCTGCCTGTGCCTTGCACGCAGACAGGTCAGGCTCAAATTATAATCCTCGAAATATTCAATATATTCCTGCGGTTATAATTTTCGCCTTTCTTGATTTGGCACAAAATCGGTCATTTTTCAAAGGTCTCGACTCCCGGACACGGGTCACTGGAACTCAATTTCGCTCAGATAGTTTTCGACTTTTTCAAGATCAACCGGATCTGACAAATTTTCCGTGTGAATTCTCAGTTTGTCCTGCGACAGAAAACGGAAACGATTCGGTTTGTCCCCGACAACCGCAAGCAGTTTTTCCGTATCTATACTACTGTGCGGGGCAAACGTCAATGTCAGGCTTCGAACCCCGACATCCATCCGGATGACCCCTATTTTTTTCAGAAGGATCCGGACAGACATCAGCGCCAGGAGGTTTTTCACTTCAACCGGTGGCGGTCCGAAACGGTCCTGGATCTCTTCCGCGATTTCCGCCAACTCCGTTTTTTCCACCAGCGCGGACAGCCTTCGGTACAGGTTCAGGCGGACATCCGTGTCGATCACGTATTCTTCGGGCAGGAAGGCGGGCAGGTCGATGTTGATTTCAGGGTTAATCTCGTCGTGCCATTCCTCTCCCTTCAGCTCC
>CAYTJI010000059.1:0-8209 GCA_964438065.1 uncultured Desulfobacteraceae bacterium
ATTTACCTTCCCCACGGATCTGTGGGCACGGGTGCTGTTCGATATGGCCATTGCCTACCGCGATGCCGTCACTGACCGTGACAGGATGATGGACTCTCTGATCCCCCTGTATTTCGGAAGGACCCTTTCCTTTGTCAAGAGAACAAAACGGATGTCTATCAAGCAGGCCGAAGAAGCCATTGAGGAAGACTGCATGAAATTTGAAATGGCAAAGCCTTACCTCTTGTGGCGATGGCATGAAAAAAAAGGATAATCAGGAAAAACAGTCGGTTATCTCATGATCATCCGGCAGTCCAGCCCTGATTTCCGCAATTCCGCCGCCAGTTGCTCCGCGGCCTTGCGCGTCTGGTAGGCCCCGATCATGAGCAGGTACTGATCCCCAGGCTGTACAATTGTGTAGGGACAATAGCCGGCTTCCTGTAACGCAGAGATTTTTTTGTTCATTTCCACCTTTGAACGGTACACGCCAACCATAATCCCGTAAGCGGTTTTTAAAACCCGGTCCGCTTTTATCGCATGTTTTTTCTGAAACCGGTCAGCGGATTCCGGTGTCCGGAAGTATCCCACGAAGACACGATACCATTTACCCTTTTTCCCCAGATCAACCCGGGTCCAGTAAGGTGAAACGCCCTTTTTTCTGAGGCCGGCAATGGATTTTTGAGTCAAATCCAGGGTCCGGAAAGACCCCATGTGAAGTGAATAAGGGTATCGGACAGCATTGACGGGAAGGGAAGACTTCCCGACAGAACTTTTTTCTTCCCGGGGGACGGACGGTCGAACCGGCTCCGGCATTTTAATCGCCTGAGAAATTCTTTTTTTCTGAAAGACCGGCCCGTGTTTTTTTATGGAAGCCGGGTTTGGCTTCTGCCCCCTGTCGAAAGACAGAATGCCCCCGAGCCACAGCCCCGCTACCACGATCACAGCCAGAATTATCAACACCGGAACCCACTTCAATGAAGCCGATTTTTTTTCAGCGGCAATTTCTGCCAGCTCCTTATAGACATTTCCCGGTTCTTTCATTTTAACGGTAGCCTCTTGTTCGGTTTCGGTCGCTTTGTCCATGCCGTCCTCATTTTCATGGTGAATGATTGGCGGACACTCCGGCCCGGATTCCTGATCGTGATTTCCGGCGGTCGACCGGAAAACATGTAGAGAATTTATGAAAAGCCCTGCCAGGATGTCAAGCGCAGGCGCCGGGTGTTTCCGGATCGCAGCAATATCGTCCGGGGAAAGCGCATGGTGGTCTTCCAGGAGCGCATCGGGAAAATCGGCCGTGTCCAGGAACTGGATCAGGCCGGCAAAGCCTCGCTTCAACAATTTTTCCCGGGGACAACCCGAATCTTTCCCCAGCTTTAAATAGGCCAGGACCCCGGAGACAATCCCGGACGCACGACCGCACGATTCTGACATGGAAACCGCATGAGTGAAAAGATCGTCAACAAGATCATGATCAATGATATGCCGGAAAACAGCCATTACCGGGGAAGGGTTCACTTCCTCGCCCTTCAGAATCCGGCCCTGAATTTCCACCGTGTTTTCGATCAGCTGTCTGTAGTACGCCTGAAGTTCCCTCCCCCTCACGGGAGCACCCCGGCGGCCATCCGTCTTTTCCTCCGGTGCCACCTGCTGGGCTATCATATGGTCAGGCTTGCCCGGTTCAGCCGTTTTGCGGACTTCCCTGCCGTCGGGTCTGATAATTTCACGAAAACGCACCATCCCGAATCACATCCTTGACAATATGCACATTGACTTTTGGTTCCTTTTGCCCGAAAGCCGCAAAAAGGGAAAGATCACACAGGTTGTTGATGGAACCGGCCAGGCCGTTTGACTGACTGTAAATCATCTCTATGGCCTGTTTGCTGAACACATTTTTTGTCGCACCGGCCTTTTTCTGCCGAAAGAAAATATACCCTGCCGTCTCTTTGAGGGAAAGCGGCCTCAAGAAGTAACTTACGCCAATCCGCTTTCTGAGAGAGGTTAACCTGTTGAGTCTGCTGATGAGTTGGGGTTGTCCCAGCAGAACGACGGTCAAAAGCGATTTGTCATCGGTTTGAAAATTGAGGAGAAGACGGACTTCCTCCAATGCGTCATCGGTCAATACCTGGGCTTCGTCAATAATAAGCGTGGTATCTTTTCCTTCCCCCGCATTCTGCAGGAGCCTTTCGTTCAGAATGTGCAGGATGTCCGCCCTGCCCGTGCGGCCCTCGCCGGCGGCAAGCTTATAAAAAACATCCTGGAGAAATTCCGCCGCGTTTCCACATGGATTGGATATCCGGACAATGTCCGTGTTTTTGTCAGATGACATCCTGCGGACGAACACCCGGCTGACAAGCGTTTTTCCACAGCCGATATGCCCGGCCAGCACCGTACAATTCTTTCTCATTCTGTACGCATAGATCAGACGGGTCAGGGCCTCCAGGTGAGGTCCGGACATATAAAAGAAATCCGGGTCAGGGATGTTGTCAAACGGAGGCCTTTTAAACCCCCAATACTTCAGATACATTACATTTCCTGACTGTATGTTTAAAATTTGCAAACCCGGCTGAAACACGTGCGGACAAGGATTGATTTTCCGGGGATGTCCCCCCGAAGGGATAGCCTTCTGTTTTTCCCGACCATGCCGTTCAGTTATTCAGATTTCTAGATTTATGAGCTACTTAGAGTCTAAGGTAGCGCATATAAGGCAAAAAGACAAGGGGAAAACCTGCCGGGACAGTGCCGGGAAAGCTGACCGTTAAAAAAAGGTTTTCTGGATTGCCTGGAGTTTTTCAAGCAAACGGGACCGGTTCCGGTAATCGCCCAGGGCTTCATAACACTGCACCGCATAAGAGAGGGCCTCTCTTGACTCCTGGAATTTCAGGAAACAGGCCAGGGCCCGGTCATACCGTCTCAGGTTCATGAACCCGATTCCCAGGCAGGTGTTCAACGGCTCACTGTCCGGAAAATGCTCAAGCCCCTCGGATAGGATTGTTACGGAATCCTCTGGGGACCGGTTTCTCTGTTTAATGATGCCCAACCCCAGGTACGCACGATGGTCCGCATGGTAATCCAGGGCCTGTTTGAAGAGTTTTTCGGCAATTCGGTCCTTTTTTTCAATCTCCCTAACCCCGGCATAGTCGCCGTGACTGAAGGTCATCCCCAGTCTTGAAAGAAAATCGGCGTGGTGTGCGGACAACTCATTATTTTGAACCAGCTCTATTGAATCCACAAACCGGGGCAGATGCCGGTAATATTCCGAGCGGAGCGTTCTTCCGAAAGCCAGGACGGTTTCACCATCCAGGTCAGGGTCTGTTTCAAAATAAAGAATGTCTTCAATGTGTTTCAGCCAGATATCATCCGTAAAACCGCTCCTTGCAAGGAACGAAGAGTAAAGATCGGTACCGGGGAATATGTCAAGGATATAAAAAATCGTGCTCAATGGCTTGATCTTGAAAATCAAAGAAAGGGTCTCCTCAATGGTCTGCCGGGTTTCACCGGGTGAACCGTAAATAAAATAGGCCCTTGTCAGGATTCCATATTTCACCGTCAGGGAAAAGGCTTTTTTGATCTGGTCAGTCCGGATATTCTTGTTCAACACGCTGTTTCTGATCTTCTCCGACCCGCTTTCTACGCCGTAGCTGATCTGTATACACCCTGCCTTTCGCATCCAGAAAAGCGTTTCTTCGCTGACGAAATTGACCCGTGAGATGGCTACCCAGGTAATCCGGAGGCCTTTTTCAATAATTTTTCTGCAGATCTCAATAACCCGCTCTTTTCTGATCGTAAACGTGTCATCAGAAAAGTAAAAAAAACGGATGCCCTTTGCATACAAGAGCTCAAGTTGTGTGACAAAATACTCTGGCGAGTGAAACCGCACCCTGTGGCCCCAGAACCGCGGCGAACCGCAGAAGGTGCATTTTCCGGGGCACCCCCGGGTAGAGGTCACATGCTGATAGGTGAAATACCGGGCGGGGTTCGGCAGATTATCCAGGTTGTGAACCGGTTCGGCATCCTCTGTTTTGATAATCCGGCCGTCCTTCCTGAATGCAATCCCCCGGATATCTTCGGGAGCGGTATTTCCTTTTGTCTCAATGTGTTTCACCAAACGGAAAAAAGGGTATTCCCCTTCTCCGATAACGACGAAATCAAGCTCCCTGAAATGTGTCAGAAGATGCTCCCACAGAAAAGTGGCCCCAATTCCTCCGAACACGATTTTCACACCCGGATCGACCTGTCTGGCAATACGGGAAATCTCGATCCCGCCCCAGCGGTTCGCATGAAGGATCGAAAATCCGATAACGTCCGGTTTTTTTTCTTCCAGAATCCTGCGTATCCCCGCAGGGGATTCATGTTTGTCATGACAGTTCAGAATCTCGACATCGTACCCGTTTTCCTTCAACAGGGCACCGACATAATAAATTCCTATTGGAGGAACGCTTATTTCTTCCACATGCAGCCTTGTTTCCAGACAATAAGGATAGATGAGCAGTATTTTCATCGTCAGCAGTGCCCCCTTTTGTGCTGTTTTGCGGTCCGGATCCGCCTGAGTCCCGGGATTGCCGACAGGATACGGACGCTAAACATCGGCGTTCGTTCAAACACGGTATCAGGTGATTGTCATCATATCATTTTCTGAGATATATATCTCCCAATTTCACGGCAAATACGGACAGTCCGGACTCTACCTCGGGAAGGAAACGGAACCGATCCCATGAAACAGGGGGCTTACCGCAAAAATAACTTTACATTTCCGGCATCCGGATTTAGTTTGAACGCAAGATTTTGAACCGCTGATGCGAAGGCCGTCCGGACGCTCAGACGGCTCTTCCGAGAGTGGAAAATGACCTGTGGGAGATATGACATCGGATTTGAAAAAGCGCTTTCCATGACCCTTGAGCATCTGGCGCCCCTTCAGCCGGTGGACATGCCTGTGCAAGATGTGTCCGGGCTGGTCGCCGCACAGGATTGCCGCGCGGCTGTTGACTGCCCGTCCGCTGCGAGTTCCCTGAAAGACGGCTATGCCGTAATTTCGGCAGATGTGGCGGATGCTTCAAGGGATCATCCTGTGCGGCTGAAAAAATTCGGCGTGTCCAGTGCCGGCAATGATGCGGACGCCGTTGTCATACCCGGGCGGACCGTGCAAGTCATGACCGGGGCCGTCATTCCGGCCGGGACGGAAACGGTTGTGCCTGAAGAATTTACCCGCGAGGAAAATCTCCACGTCGTTTTTTACCGTGGGGCAATGCCGGGGAAGAACATACTCTCCCGGGGAAGTGACGTGGCAAAGGGAGATTCCGTGGCTGCCAGGGGAGACATTCTTACACCGGCCCTGACGGGGCTGCTGGCCGCAGCCGGAATTCACCGTGTCCGCGTGTATCCCAGGCCGCAGGTGGGCATTATATCTACAGGTGACGAAGTCGTGGCCCCCGGTCGTCGTCTCAAAAGCGGCCAGCTTTACGCCAGCAACCTGGTGACACTTGTTTCCTGGCTGAAACATTTCAAATTCAAGGCAATGGCCGAGGTTGTCCCGGACCGGAAGGACAAAATCCGGGACGCCGTTGAGGACATGCTGCTGAAGGCCGATGTGCTTCTGACCAGCGGCGGCACATGGAAAAGCGAAAGAGATTTCACGACAGGGGTTTTGACAGACATGGGAGGCAAAATCGTATTTCACCGTGTCCGGTTGGGGCCGGGCAAGGCCGTGGCACTAATCCTTGTGAATGAAAAGGCGGTTTTCAGCCTGCCCGGTGGCCCGCCATCCAATGAAATGGCCTTCCTGCAGATCGCACTTCCCGGCCTTCTTCATATGACCGCCAGGCCACCGGTGCCGTTCTCGTTCAAGACAGCCCGTCTCTCGGCCCCGGTTGGAGGGAAAATCTCATGGACCCAATTTTTTCAGGCAGGCCTGGAAAAAAGAGGGCGACAATGGCTGGCACACCCCCTCAGGATGAAAAGCCGGCTTCAGTCCCAGGCTGCTGCCGATGCAATTATCAAGGTCCCGGAAGGTGTTGAACAACTGAACGCGGGTGATGAGGTCGAGGTTCAGGACCTCGGATTCTTGACGTCGACTTGTAAAAGGCCCTGCCATGGACTACGTTCACGGGTATTCTGAAAGAGAATCGGAGCGGCTTCGGGACCAATCCGGTATTCTTGAAGGACTTCTGCATCGTGATACC
This sequence comes from uncultured Desulfobacteraceae bacterium, assembly GCA_964438065.1. Classification (GTDB taxonomy): domain Bacteria; phylum Desulfobacterota; class DSM-4660; order Desulfatiglandales; family Desulfatiglandaceae; genus CAYTJI01. The sequence goes on from CAYTJI010000059.1 coordinate 6,156, forward strand.
ATTTACCCGGCCGGAAGCCACGTCCTCGAGGTCGGGTGTGGGGTGGGCGCGCAGACGCGGATACTTGCCGGCAAATGTCCGGAAGTCGCTTTCACCGCTATCGATATTTCGGGGGAATCTATTGTCCAGGCGAACGCACTGGTAAAGGAGCACCAGCTCTCAAACGTGAGGTTCCAGAAGGCCAGTGTCCTGGATATGCCCTTTGCGGACGCATGCTTTGACCATGTGTTTATCTGTTTTGTTCTGGAGCATTTACCCGACCCCCGTGCCGCCCTGTCGGAGGTCGGAAGGGTCCTCAGACCCGGCGGTTCTCTGACACTGATTGAAGGAGATCACGGTTCGTGTTTCTGGCACCCGGAAACAGCCGCATCCCTTGCCGTCTGGCAGGCCTTTGTCCGGGTTCAGCAGCAGCTCGGCCATGATCCGTTGATCGGACGCCGCCTTTACCCGCTGCTGGCAGGCATGGGCTTTGAAATATCATTTGTTTCCCCGAGGTGGGTTTACGCAGATTCCGGCAGGCCCGGATTTCTGGACGGGATTGTGAACCGCATCATTGTCCCCATGGTTCAATCTGCGGAAGCACGGATTCTCGAATCCGGACTTGTCGATCCACCCTTGTGGGAGAAAGGAATCGGCGATCTTCGCAAATCCGCAGAATCACCGGAGGGAACCTTTTTTTACACCTGGTTCAAGGGTGTCGGGATAAAAACTCCGGGCTGAATTTTCTAATAAGTTTTCATCCATAAATGGCCCTTTTGCCCAATATCCGCGTTGTGCGAAAAAAATAATCCTCGGAATATCAACTATATGCCTGCCTGTCCCGTTAAATTCACGATAGTGACAGTGCAGCGTATTTAATCGGGGCGGTTATTTTTTCCGCACGCCTTGATCTCGGACAAAATTCCTCATTATGGATGGACGCTAATAAAGTGAAAGGAGAATTGAAAATGATCAAAAAAGCAACTGTTGTCGGCGCCGGTCAGGTCGGTGCCACTGCGGCCATGCGTCTGGCCGAAAAGGAACTGGCTGATGTCGTTCTGATTGACGTAATTGAGGGTGTGCCGGCGGGTAAAGCCCTGGATCTGGTAGAGGCCGCCCCGATTGAAAAACACGACGCGAAGGTCATCGGCGCAACCGGAGATTACAGTGACGCGAAAGACTCGGATGTCGTTATCATTACTGCGGGGATCCCGCGGAAACCGGGAATGAGCCGCGATGATCTTCTGAACACCAATATGGGTATCATGCGCTCTGTCACGGAGCAGATAGCCGCGGTTGCGCCTGATGCCATCCTGATCATTGTAAGCAATCCCCTGGATGTCATGTGCCATGTCGCCTATGAGACCAGCGGGTTTCCCAAAAACAGGGTGATTGGAATGGCCGGTGTCCTGGACTCGGCCCGGTTCCGTGCCTTCATCGCCATGGAATTGGATGTCTCTGTTGAAAACACCCATGCCTTCGTCCTTGGCGGGCATGGAGACACGATGGTTCCTCTTCCCCGATACTCTACGGTTGCGGGTATCCCCATAACCGAGCTGATGACAGCGGAAAGAATCGAGGCGCTTGTGGACAGGACGAGGAACGGCGGCGCGGAAATCGTGGGCTATCTGAAAACCGGAAGTGCATTCTACGCCCCTTCTGCTGCTGCTGTTGAAATGGCGGAATCTATTCTGAAAGATAAGAAAAAGATTCTTCCCTGTACGGCCTTGCTTGGCGGGGAATATGGTATCCGGGACCTGTTTATCGGCGTCCCGGTCAAGCTCGGGAAAAACGGCGTCGAGGAAATTATAGAAATCAAACTCACAGACGAGGAAAGCGCGGCCCTGAAGAAATCTGCGGATGCCGTCCGCAGCCTGGTGGAAGACATGAGGCGACTGACTGGATAAAACAGTGTCCGACCGCGAGGCGGGGAACTCTTCCCCGCCTCGCCGGTACAAACGCGCCCGCAAAAGCCGGCCTGCCATTTTTGCGCCAACTCAGCGCCTGCCGTGCGTGGCCCGTCTGCCGTCCGGACGGGACAGGCAGGCACGCGGACAGGTCAGGCCCATCGTCCC
>CAYTJI010000060.1:0-8118 GCA_964438065.1 uncultured Desulfobacteraceae bacterium
CAATACTACGAACACTGGTACAAGACGGAAATGAATGCCGACAAACAGGCGGAATACAAGAAACTGGCAGAAGAATATTATCAGAAAGCCGTGGCTTCGGCCGGTGGAAAGGAATCCAGGAAGCTGAAAACCCGGTTGACCAGTCTGCAGGGCAGTAACGAGTTCAATGAGGTGGCTTTTCGGGCCCTGCGACCCACGAAACAGGGAAAACCCGGCAGCGGACTGAGGCTGGATGTCCATTTTGACCGCAATTCCTACAATCTCTCGAAGACCGCTCAGGAGCATCTTGATATACTTGGAAGGATTCTGGCAGAACAGAAATCCGTCACCATATGCCTTGAAGGTCATACGGATATGACCGGAACCGCGGACTACAACAAGTTGTTGTCGATCAAACGGGCCAGAAGCGCGCGGGATTACATCGTGAACAAGTACCATGTCGACAAAGATCGTATCCAGGTGGCCGGGTATGGTTTCGAACGCCTCGCAGACCGGGAACATCCCTACGGTGCTGTGAATCGTCGGGTGGAAGTCATCAAACTGTCTGAATAGAATCGCGGTATGAGCCGGTTCCGGGGTGTTCCGATCCGTCCGGGAGGGGTGGCTGTCAACAGAGTGATCATGCCTCCAGCGTCAGATGATACGGTCGGAGAAACGCCCTCTCCGACTGAACGTACGGAACGCCGCATAGGGTGTACACAAACGTGTGCCCTGTGTTCAGGAAACCGTCCTCCGGTTTTTATTGTCCGGGGGAGAGATTTCCTGCCCGGTACCGGCGACACTGTTCAAGGAATTCCCGTGCCCCGCTCATTTGCGCCGGGGTATTTTCTTCTCCGGTCTCCCACGGCTGAATTTTCCCCTTCCGCACACAATGAGACCTTTGAAAAATGACCGATTTTGGGCCAAATCAAGTCGAAGATCCCGGACGATGAGCCTGAGCTGTCCGGTCTGGATGACAGACAGGCCACGCATAGAGGCGGGCGTCGAGCGGGTGCAAAAAGTGGTCGCTTTTCAAAGGTTTTGACCCATGTACGATGATGTAACTGTGGAGATGCCATGATTCGATGCGCCCGAACACTCACCCTTGTAGCCCTTTTGCTGATGGTCGTGTCCCCTTTGTATGCGGCTGAAACACTGCCGGACGGATCCGTCAAGCGAATCACCGTGTATCATGACGCCTTGACGGACGCATACTGCAAGGCCATGGGGTTGTACTGGAACAGAAACTATCCGGCGGCTGAGCGTGCGTTTTCAGATATTTCAAGAAAATATCCGGACTTTGCCTCCGCATACATTTACGCGGCCGATTGCATGGTGGCCCAGGGAAATAAAAAGAAGGCTGTTGAGATATATAACAGAGCCTGCGAACTTCTCAAAAAAAAGCTCAAGGAGCGGAAAAAACGGGTTCCGGATGCAAAAAATCCGCAGATCTATTCGGATATTGTTTACTGCCTGAATGCCGCCGGCCGATACGAAGAGGCCAAAAAAATGGGCCTGAAAGGGACGATCGAAGGTCAATGCCCGGATTTGTATGTGAACCTGGCCTATACGTTCCACAAGCTCGACCGCCCCAAGGCGGCCAGCGAAAATCTGTGCAAATCGCAGAAGATAACAGAACCGAAGGAAATCCGGAACCTGACGTACCTGAGATTGACCGAACTTTTTGAGAAAGGTGCCAAATGGTCGGCCGGTTGTGAGAAAATGAGTCCGGTCAAGCATGAGGGGACCAATTATGCCCTGATCATCGCTGTCGGCAAATACAGGGATCCGAAGATCAATCCTCTGAAATACGCTGAAAACGATGCCCGGGCGGTGTACAGGGTGCTGACGGACCCGCGAACGGGCCTGTTCAAACCGGAAAACGTCACTGTCCTGATCGACGAGGAAGCGACGGAAAAGAATATCAAGTTCAAATTTGATGATATGGTGCAGAAGGCCAGGCAGAAGGAGGACATGTTCTTTGTCTTTTATGCCGGCCACGGTTTTACATACAGAAGCGGTGCAGATACGTACTGGTTGACCTACGATACCATAGTCGGCAATTCGGAGGGTAACAGGATTAAATCCACCGCGTTTTCGAATCTGACGCTGGCAACAAAAATAGCCGACATCAAGGCGGATACGATTATATTTTTCGTAGATGCCTGCTTCAGTTCCGGCATGGTTTCAAAACCGGCTGAAGTGCGGGGACTGGAAACGTACCTCGGGGGCGGGAAAAACTACGTTATTATTACATCAAGCCAGGTGGACCAGACATCAATAGAATCTCCCCGGTTGAAGCACGGGCTTTTCTCCTATTTTCTCATCAAAGCGCTCAGCGGCGAGGCGGATGTGAATTCGGACGGTCTGGTCGATATAGAAGAAGCCTGGACGTTCATTAAATCGAATGTGTCAAAAAATGCGGAGAAAATGGGGGCTGCGCAGGACCCGAGACGGAGCGGATCCTCCGGCGGCTCAATTTATCTGGCGAGAAATCCCAATCTGTAATCCGGCTGCTGACCGCCGGGCGGCATTCGGTCTTCGTTTGATGCCCACAGGTCTCTGCACGGTTGCCCGCCATCCGTTTGAGACCTTTGAAAAATGACCGATTTTGTGCCAAATCAAGTCGAAGATCCCGGACTCTGAGCGGGGGAAGGCGAAAATTATAACCGCAGGAATATATTGAATATTTCGAGGATTATAATTTCAGTTTGACCTGTCTGCATGCCATGCACAGGCAGGCGCCGGGTTGGTGCAAAAGGGGTCGCTTTTCAAAGGTCTCAGGAATACGTATCAACTGAGGTAACAAATATGCACAAAATTTTGTCTGCGGCATGTGTGGTCCTGGTCATTTCCATTTTTTCCGGTTGCGCGCCGAAAGCCTATAAAATAGCGGTGAATAATGCGGTCCGCCTGGAAAACCAGCAGCAATATGAAGAGGCATATTCCTATTACAAACAGGCCCTGAATGTAAAGCCGGATGACAGACGTATTCAACGGAAAATCGAAGAGCTTGGCCGGATCATTTCGGACGCATACACGCAGCAGGCAAACGAGGCGTTTAAGAACAGGAAATACCGAACCGCACTCGGCCTTCTTGAAAAGGCGCTTGAATACAACAGCATGAACCCGGACGCGAATGCGCTGAAGACCAGGACGGAAAAGGCCTACAAGAAGATTACAGATAAATATGCCCGGGTTGAAAATTTTTGCAGGGAACGTGAATGGATCAAGGCGGTCAACACTCTCAAGGAAATATCCGGAATATACAACGATGATCCCGATATTGAGGAAAAAATAGAGAAATGCCGGAATGACGGGTTCAAGGATCTGATGAACGCCGGCCGGACGGCCAGGAAGAAAGGCGAATACGCGCAGTCTCTGGGATATTTCAAGTTGGCGGATTTGCTGAAACCGGGTCAGGCCAGTCAGGATGAGATCCGTACCGCAGAAAAGTATGTGCAGGCTGACAAGCTTTATGCACGGGCGAAGGAACGGCTCCTGAAAAAAGATGTCCTTGGTGCCATGAAGGTGCTGATCCGGTCAAAAGATCTGGTTGACGACCACTCGAAAATAAACCAGATGATTGTCGAACTGACTCCAAAGTGGTCTCCCCTGATTTTTGAAGACGGGAAAAAACTTCTGAAGTCCGGACGGACAAACCGTGCTTTTACGGCATTTTCAGATCTGAAAAAAATCAATCCTCAATATCCGGGTGCGGATGAATATTTTCAGAAAGCCCGGTCCAGATTCCTGCGGGAAAACTACAGGCTTCTGACAGTGGCCCTGAGCGCAGGAGATTTTCCGCGCATGAAAGAGCTGTCTGAAAAAATCATGCAAGAAGATCCGGAATTTCTGGATACCCGGGAGATTGTTACCCGATCGATCATTTCGGCATTTAATGTGTACTATCAGCAGGGCCTGGCTTACCTGAAAACGGAGAACAATGGAAAAGCCATTCTGTGTTTTCGTTCGGCAGAACGAAATCTGGCAAAGACCCGGTTGACTCGGGACGGGATCAAGGAGGCATGGGGCCGGATAAAAAAAAGAAGTTCTCTTCATATTGTCTTTCTGAATTTTTCCCAGGAAATCGGAGATCCGAGTGTGAGTGAGTATCTGACTGCCAGGATCAGGGACCATTTGAAAAGGGAAGTCAGAGATCACGGGTTCAAAAACCTGTTCATTGAATTCAAAGGTTCTGATGACAGCAATTTTTTGACCGATACCGGTTTCACGAGAGATATCGACTGGGGCGCTGTCCTGTCCCGCGGATTTAATGCCGTGATGACGGGCAGGATCGGCATGCTGCAACTGGATACATCCGTGAATTCCGAATGGAAGACACGGAAACGGACCGTCAGGAAAATTGTTGATAATGAGAGATATACCAGTTTGATCATGCGACAAGCCGAATTGAAAGCGGCATTGAGGTCGAGGGAGCGGAGGCCGAGCGTCACCAGCAGAGAGTTTCTGGATCTGTCTTCCGAGCGCCGCAGGATAACCATGAAACTGGAATCCGGTCTGTTGAGTGACCAGCGGCGGGCCCGTCTCCAGAAGCGGTTGGCCGATATCGACCGGGAAATGGCGCAAATGCCCAGAAAGAGGCAGATGAAGAAAAGTCAGATTGAAAATGAACTGAAAATAATCGCCGAAACGATTCCGATCATCCCGCCGAAAATCGAGATCAATGCGCTGGAAGAAACACCGTATCAATGTATCAGGCACAAGATGACCGCTCACCTTCAGATCGACACGGAGATCCTGGCACCGGACGGCAGTTATATCTGGCCCATGAAACACTATGAAGACGTGTATCAGATCGAAGACAGTGTTGTTCCGCCGAATCTGATGTCCGAGGATCCGAAAGAGAGGTTGGGGGACCCCCTGACGCTTCCGTCGGAAACCGAGTTCAAACAGCAGGCCATTGATCATATTGTCGGCAAGAAGATTATTCCGGACCTGATCCAGGCTTTCCGCAACTACGGCATGCGGTTCTACGCGCGGGCAAAAGGACTGGACAAGCAACAGGGGCGTTCAGGGTTCGGGGCGCCGGGTTTTCTGGATTCCATTGAAGAATATTATAAATTTCTCGCCTGCTATGAAGACAAGGGAGAGCAGGATTCCCTGACTGAAGATGTCGAGCACAGACTGGACGCGTATGTGGGCGCGGACTGGCTGCTTCGAAGGAAGAAGAAATAGGTCGCACCCCGACCATGGAACAGGCGGCGGGGACATGTTTTGAGCCGGAGGCAGCCGTGTGCTGTACCGGTAAATAACCGGGTTCCGCCGTGACCCACGGATGTCCGGTTACGGGCGGGAATGACTGAGGTTCAGGAGATTCAGACATGAAGAAGGCAGCGATTATAGGATGTGGCGCTTACATGGAAAGCGGCTATGGTTGCCCCGGAGAGTGGCGGTGCCTGAAGGCGGCTGCATTGGGGGAGGGTCACTTTGAGGAAGAGACGCATGTTGTTTTATTCATACGATGTGAATGCCCGGGACGTGCCACGGCGTCCACGCTGGGGATGGCAATGAAGTTGTCGGAAATCAAGCCCGACGTGATCTACCTGAGTTCATGCATGGTCAATGCCCGGCCGGCGTGTCCGTATATGAATGTTGAAGAATTTGCCCGGACCCTGGAACAGAATACGGGTATTCCCGTGGTCCCGGGAACCCATGATTACCATTGATGGATGGATTTGAAGCGCTGAGACTGTTCCTGGTGCTGTGCGGCCCGGCCGGCAGTCACCGGAACCGGAGGTGACGGATGCATGACCCTGATGGAATTTTCCCTTATTCCGCTGGATAAGGGCCCAAGCCTGAGCCGGTACGTTGCCGAGGTGCTGACTGTCGTGGATGAAAGCGGTCTCGACTACCGGCTGAATCCCATGGGGACCGTGGTTGAGGGCGAGTGGGAGGATCTTCTGAATCTGCTCACAGCGTGTTTCCGGACGCTGGAGAGGCAGTCCGATCGCGTCACCCTGACCGCCAAGTTTGATTACCGGAAAGGCGTTACCGGCGCTCTTGACGGCAAAATCCGAAGCGTGGAGGCCAGGGCTGCACGGCCTTTCCGGAAGTAAGTGCCTGTTATAAAAGAAGTATCACGTTTATGCATCTCATCTTCAGGCCGTCTTCGGCCGATTCCCAATCGCAAAATCCTCGAGATACGGCAAGGGTATTCCTGTGGTTTTGCTTAATTGAATCGGTCGAATCCAGCCCAAATCCGAGCGCCTCCATGTGACGACTATTTTATGACAGGCCCTGATGATCGTATCCGCATACCAACCCTATTTTGCTCCTTTCCCCGGTTTTTTTTCAAAGGCCTTTCGCTCCGATATCCTTGTCCTTATGGACGCGGTACAGTTCCCGCGCGGCACGACCTGGTTGTCCAGGAACCGGTTCAAGAACGATCAGGGAACCCTGTGGCTGACGGTTCCGGTCTGGAAAAAGGGACTGGGATTGCAGAAGATTAACGAGGTCCGGGTGTGCCCCGATGGGCGGTGGTTGAGAAAATCGATATTCAGCCTGCGACATGCGTACGCGAATGCACCGTATTTTGAAGATCACCGATTTTTTCTTGAGGACGTCCTTTCCGTACCGCCGGGCCGGTTGATCGACCTGAACCTGAGAATAATTCAGTACATTGTGGATTACCTCCAGATCCCTGTCCGGATTGAGCTTCTCTCGGATCTGGGGATTCGGACAAAGGAGCCCCGGCTTTCCGTGGAGGTATGCAGACAACTGGGGGCAACGCATTTCCTTGCGCAGCGCGGGGCCGGAAAATATCTGGACCGGGTCCTGTTTGACGAGGCCGGTATCAAGCTGGTGTTGTTTAATTTCCGTCCCCCGGTTTATCCACAGCTGTGGGGACCGTTTGTTCCGAATCTGTCGGTTTTTGACATGCTGTTCAACTGCGGGCCCGCAACACGGAATATCCTGGAAATGACGGCGTTCGGAGAAAAGGGAGTCTCCCGGTAAATTGACTGTCATGGAGAAGAACAAACGGAATACGCCGTTGTGGAAAAAGATCCTTTGCGGAAGCATCACCACGGCCGGAGAGCTTCGGCGCTGCTTTGATATTGACACCGAACAGGTGGGCAAGGTCCTGGATCGTTATCCCATGCGGATCAACCCCTATTATATTGGGTTGATCCGAAAGAAGAATGATGCCATTTACAGGCAGTGTGTCCCGGATATCCGGGAAATTATGGACAGCAAAGGGCAGGAAGACCCGTTGCTGGAAGAAGGGCTTTCGCCGGTGCCGGGCCTGACCCATCGATACCCGGACCGTGTGCTTTTTCTGGTCTCCGGCCGCTGTGCCGTTTACTGCCGGTTCTGCAACCGGAAAAGAAAAGTCGGGCTCCCCGCCATGGTGACGGGAGAATCCATCAAAGAGGGGATTTCCTATATCCGGTGCCATCCGGAGATCCGGGATGTGCTGCTTTCCGGCGGGGATCCTCTCCTGTTAAGTAACCGTCGGCTCTGTGGGATCCTGACGGAACTACGTTCGATTCCGCACGTGGAGATTTTACGGATCGGAACGCGGGTCCCCTGCACCCTGCCGCAACGGGTCACGCCGCATTTGGTGAGGATGCTGAAAGGTTTTCATCCCCTCTACATCCACACTCATTTTAATCACCCGGATGAAATCACATCCGAGGCCGCGGTCGCCTGCGCCCGGCTTGCAGACGCGGGTATTCCCCTGGGTTGTCAGACCGTGCTCCTGGAAGGCGTCAATAACAGCCTTCCGACGATCCGGGAGCTCATGCGGAAACTCCTGACCATTCGGGTGCGGCCCTATTATCTGTTCCAGGCCGATCAGGTCAGAGGGACATCGCATTTCTGGACCCGGCTCAACGACGGATTGGATATCATGGCCGGTCTGCAGGGGTATACCTCTGGTCTCTGTGTCCCTCATTTCGCAATTGATTTGCCGGGCGGGTGGGGAAAGGTGCCGATTGTTCCGGAACATATAACAGGCAGGGAAGGAGACTGCCTTCTGATCCGGGATTACCGGGGACAGGTGCACCGGTACCGGCTGTATGAGTCATGCATCCCCGGGGAAGTTGTTTCCAACGAAACTGATACCTAAAACCTGCATAAACTGTTTTCAAAAAATGAAGTTATATTTCTAATATC
>CAYTJI010000061.1:0-8079 GCA_964438065.1 uncultured Desulfobacteraceae bacterium
CAAGTCCTTGCCAACGCCGTCCCGCCTCCAGGCGGGATAAACCCGGCGCTCCCGCGGGGTAAACTGTTTTCAAAGCCCGCAGCCTTTACGGCCGCATTCAAATCGCCCCGTGACATGCAAGCTCAGCATTCACATAACTTGCTGATATCAAAGGTATAACTGCCTTTTTGAAATAGTTTATGCAAGTTTTATGTGCAATATATTCCTGCGGTTATTCATGCCATCGCGTGGTGGCATACCTCCGCTTATCAGCGGGCATCTTCGATTTGATTTGGAACGAAATGTCGTTTTTTAAAGGTCTCGGTCTGAATGCAGGCCGGAAGAATCGAACTCATGCCCATCCATAAAAGAAATTCAGGGCACGGGTGAGTTTTCGATCCGGAAATGCGAATTTTTTGGGCAATGCCAGGGAAATCAATGGATTATGAGGGGACGCACAGTCAGGCACGTGATCCCGCGGATTGACGCAGGGACTGCCCAAAAAGCCCATTTATGGATGGAGACGAGCTAAACCTCTTCGATCGGTTCCAGAAGAATCTTATGGTCCACCAGAAGCAGGGCCTTGACTCTTGCGGGGACACGCCGCTCTTCCCCAAAAAGACTGGTGATCTTGACATGATCATGATGAATTTCCATGGTCTCGACCGCTTCAACGAGCGGTTCTTCTCTGCCATTCTTCAGGATATAAGCCGTTGCTTCACACATTGTCAATCATCCCCCTGATGATGTCCACGGCCTGACCGACCAGATGGGGCAAAGGCTCGGCTGACATACCGACAACCACGACGTTTTCCTGTGTTAATGGAATAAATATCTTCTTCGCCTCACTGGAGCCGACGGCGGCGGCCATTTTCGGTGTAACTTCCCCCATCATGGCATTTGCCACCAAAATCGAAAGCGGTCCAATGATCAGGGTAGCCTTGCGGCAGGTCTGAACAATGGCATTTTCTCCCGTCCCCCCCCTGTTGGCCCCGGCCTTCATCATTCTTGAGGTTGCAATGGAGTTGGTGCCCAGGGCCAGGATTTCCAGATCATTACCGAATGCCTCGCGCAGACCCTTGATCACTGTGCCGCCGATACCGCCCCCCTGTCCATCCATGACTATGATTTTCATTTTTCATTCACGCCGGTCTGTGTCGACCGTTCCGTGTATCAACAGGCCCTCATCCGTTAAACAGCTCGAGAAGCCTTTCCAGTTCTTCATCCGAATAGAAATGAATGATGATACGGCCTCTTTTTCCTCGCTTGCGGATCTCCGCCCGGGTACCGAGAAGCCGGCCCAGCTCATCCTCCAGAGACTGAAGATAATAATCTTTTTCGGTGTTTTTCGAACGGGTTGCTGAAATCTTTTTCTTGGCCAATGACTCGAGCTGGCGCACGGACAGAGCTTCTTTGATAACCGTGTCCCGCAGTTTCTTGAGATCGCCGGCGTTCTTGATCCCGGCCAGAACACGCGCATGGCCCATGGTGAGGAGTCCGTCCATGACATCCTGCTGTATGAATGCAGGGAGTTTCAGCAACCTCAACATATTGGTGATGGTCGTTCTATCCTTGCCCAGTCTTTTCGCCACAGCATCCTGGGTCTCGCCTGTTGAATCGAGCAGCTTTTTGTACGCCAGTGCTTCTTCAATCGGGTTAAGGTCTTTTCTGTGGATATTTTCTATGAGCGCAAGTTCGAGGGATTCCGTGGGGGAAACATCTTTCACAACCACGGGGACGTGTTCAAGTCCGGCCCTTTGTGCGGCACGCCACCTCCGCTCTCCGGCAATAAGCTGATATCCGGTCTCTGTTCTGCTGACCAGAAGCGGGGTGATAACCCCCTTTTCCCGCACAGACCGGGCCATCTCTTCCAGTTCGGAGATTGGAAAATTTTGCCTTGGTTGATCGGGATTCGGCTCTATGCGGTCAACCGGACACAGAAAAAATTGTTCCGTTCCGGTCTTGCTGTTGTTTACATCGGGAATCAGGGCCGCCAGGCCCTTGCCAAGAGCCCTTCTTTTGGCCATAGATTTAACCCCTTCCAATCAGTTCTCTCGCCAGAGACAGGTAGCTCTGCGCGCCTTTGGAACAGATATCATACAGAATAATGGGCTTGCCGTGACTCGGGGCCTCGCTCAATCGCACATTCCGGGGGATAATGGTTTGAAAAACCGAGCCCTTAAAGTGCGTCCGGACATCGTCCACCACCTGTTGGGACAAATTGTTCCGCCTGTCATGCATCGTCAAAAGGATCCGTTCAATCTGCAAGCCCGGATTCAATCCCCTCCGCACCGCCTTAATCGTGTTAAGCAGTTGCGACAGTCCTTCCAGGGCATAATATTCGCACTGCAGGGGGATAAGCACAGAATCAGACGCGGTCAGGGCATTCACGGTCAGAAAACCCAGGGACGGCGGGCAGTCGAGAATGATGTAATCATATTGCCCACGCAGTTCCTGAAGCCCGTTCCTCAGGCGGTACTCTTTATCCCCCATGGTTACCATCTCCACCTCAACCCCGACCAGATCCTCTGTCGCCCCCAGGAGGTGTAACCCGGAAAGCATGGTTTCACTTACAGCAGACAGCCCAATCCCATCCCCGACCAGAAGATCATACGTGCCCTTTTCGAGAACCCGCTTGTCAAATCCCAGACCGGTTGTCGCATTTCCCTGCGGATCACAGTCAACCAGCAGACACTTCTTTTCTGCCGCGGACAGAGAGGCGGTCAGGTTGACTGCCGTTGTTGTCTTGCCAACCCCACCTTTCTGGTTCACAATGGATATGATGCGTCCCATACAGTACATACCGGCGGAATCGACGGGATCCCAGGGGCCTTCAGTGCCATCCCGTAAAACGTCTCGTTCTCTGTTTTGCTGCCGCCGGGTTCCTCCCTCAATTACCGGAAGTTGATATCATACTCCCTATGATTTGAAAAGACAAAACCATGTTTCACGTGAAACACCGGAGAAAACGGGCCCGCACCACCGTAAATAATGCCCTCCTTCGCTCAATTGATACCATATCGCTCAACTTCAGCGGTCGACGCTATGCCGAGTCCATATCCCTTGTGCTTACGATCCACCAACACCCTCAACCAAAGATCCCGTACCGGGAGGAGGGGGCGCACACCGACTGGCTATAACTCCGGACCCGGGAAAGACTTCTCATATCCGCATCTCCGCCCCACCCTGTTTTTCCAGAGAAAGCGTGATCAAGCGGTCCAAAAGTTCGGAAAACGACATCCCGGCGGCCCGAGCGGCAAGAGGGAAAAGACTGGTTCGGGTCATCCCGGGGATGGTGTTTGTCTCAAGGACGAAGATATCGCTATTCCGTATAATCATGTCGGTCCGGCTCCATACACTGCACTTCAGCACACGATGAGCGGTAACCGCAGACATGGCCGCACGTTCTGCCAGAGGTTTTTCAATCTTTGCGGGACAGATCTCCGTCGTGGCACCGGGGCTGTATTTTGCTTCATAATTGAAAAACCGGTATTTCTCTTTCGGTAAAATCTCAATCAGAGGCAGCGTCTCAGGCACGTCATTCCCAATCACGCAACACGTGATCTCAGTCCCTTCCACAAAAGCCTCGACCATGACCTCCCTCCCGTATTGAAAAGCCTCTTTGATCCCCTTTTCCAACTCCCTGCGGTCCCGGCACACGGACATGCCCAGGCTTGAGCCCTCATCAAGAGGTTTTACCACTCCCGGGCCTTTCAGTTTATCCATGATATCTTCAGCGGAAAATTCCGTCCCGCTGCTCAGGATCACGTCCTTTGCAACAGACAATCCCGCGGTTCTGTACATTTCTTTGGCAATCTTTTTGTTCAGCGCCATCGCACTGGCCAGCACCCCGGATCCCACATAACGAATGCCCAGAATGTCCATCAATCCCTGAATCCGCCCGTCTTCTCCGTATCTGCCGTGCAGCAGGATAAACGCCAGATCCAAAGTCGCCCTGTGCGCGATTATTTCCTTGAGTTCGGTCCGGGGGTCATACATTTCTACGTCATATTTTTTTTTGTCCAGCCCATCAAAAACCACCCTGCCGCCTTCAAGAGAGATCTCTCTTTCACGCGACCATCCTCCCGCCAAAATGGCGATCCTCAGCTTGCCCATGATTACCCTGTGCCCCTTAAAAAATAACCGCCCTGAACCGCACAACCTTGATTTAATTATTCGAATCTTCCTGATAAAAAGACCTCAGAAAATCCTCTTCACGCGGAGACAAATTAAACCGCAGGGCCGCTTTTTGAATCAGAACCGCTATTCCGTTCTCATCCTCTTCTTTCAAAATTGCTGAAATCCATTTCACAGCCTGCCGCAAATTTTCACTCTTCGGCATGATGGTAGCCATCGTTTTCCCCTCCATAGCTCTAAGCGAGCTGTAATAAGAGCCTGTCAAAAAAACCACCACTTTTGCATCAGCTCAACCTCAAACTCGAATTATCATGCTGGATCATTAGTGTCCCAACGTTTAATCAAATAAATTCAATTGCTTATACCTAAAACCTGCAAGCATCGAGTTTGCCGAAGACCTGCCTGCAGCAGGCAGGTGCAAGGCGGCAAGGGCACAGACGTACGACGATACTTCAAGTCCTTGCCAACCCTGCAGATTCGGCAAACTCGGCGATTGCAGGCTTTATGTTAAAGGCTACTCATTTTTAAGGATTATTTTCAAGGGAAATAAGAAAAGAAAACAAAACCCGAAGGTACCGGTCAAATACACGTCCGGCAAGTCCCACCCATTACCGCCCAAAAAAGGGGTCTATTCTACCGGGGAAGATTTCAGCTTGATCTCAACTCTGCGGTTCCTTTGCCTCCCTTCGGGCGTGTCGTTTGTTTCAATGGGTCGATATTCCCCAAAACCCATGGTGGATACTCTTTCCGGCTTAATGTGGGTCACATTAATCAGGAAATCAGCAACCGAGGCGGCCCTGGCCATGGACAATGCCAGATTCGTTTTAAACCGACCGCCGACGATCGGTACATTGTCAGTGTGGCCCATGACAATAATATCCCCGGTCTGCTCCTGAAGTACAATCCCGATTTTTTTCAACAGAGGCAACATCTCTTGCTTGATTTCCGCTTTTCCTGAATCAAACGTGGTTTCCCCCATAAGCTGAATGGTGACTTCATTCTCTCCCACGTTGACATGGATCAGGTCTCCTATTTCCTCCCCACCGGGCATATTCCGGAGGCTTTCTTCTATTTCTCTTTTCAGGCGCTCGCCCACTTCCTTTCGCTTCTCGGCCGCAATCCGCTCGGCTTCCTTTTTGCGGTTGGCCATAACAATAAACTCTTCTCTTTTCTTGGTCGGCACCAGCTCCTGATCAAAGTCCTTTGCGACTATGGATATCCCTTTGGGCGGTTGCATTCTTTTGGATACGTATTGCACGCCGAAAGCTTTTGCCAGCGACCCGGCTACTTCCTTGTATTTCGCCTTATCCGTTTCGGAAAAGGACAGTAAAAGCACAAAAAAACACAACAGAAGGCTCATCAGGTCTCCAAATGTGACGACCCACTCCGGGGCCCCCATGTTGATTACGACATTTTCCTCTTCTTCCGGCATTTTTTCGATCCCTATTTCTTGTTTTTCTTTGGATTTGTGGATTCACGTGTTTTCGGATCAAGGAAAAGCCGCAGGGATTCTTCCAAAACCATTGGAGGTATCCCCCGAGTGATGCCGATGGTGGCCTCAAGAATGATGCTTTTCTTTTCTTTCTCCTCGCTGCTCCGGTACTCAAGCTTATCCGCAATTGGCAAAAACACCAGATTGGCCGCAACGGCCCCATAAAGCGTTGTGAGCAGTGCGACTGCCATGGAAGGACCGATACTCGACGGATCAGACATGCTTGACAGCATCTGGACAAGCCCCACTAAGGTGCCGATCATACCAAAAGCCGGCGCGGACGCACCCAGACCCTTGAATACTTCCTGACCAATGGTATGCCGGGTGATGGTGAGTTTCATGTCCTTTTTCAGCATGTCCTCAATCAATCCCTCATCTATGCCGTCAGAGAGATATCGAAGTGCCTTTGCCGAAAATTCATCCTTCGGTTTTTCTTTTTCAAGCGCAATCAGACCTTCCGACTTTGCGATCTTTGCGTATTTCATCATGTCTTCAATGATTTTGTCCGGGGATTCCGACTTATACAGAAAGGCCTTGAGGACCACTTTCATTGTATTGATCACATCATTCATGGAGAATTTGATGAAACTGGTTGCAATTGAACCGCCAAACACGATCAATATGCTTGGAATATTGATGAACATGGAAAGGCTCCCGCCCAGCAGAATTGCTGAAAGAATAAGCGCAGTTCCGCCAACGAGGCCGATTATCGTCGCAATATCCATTTTATCCTCTCACAATTTTGAATGGTCTTTCTGAATTCACAAGCCGGGCCTGAAACAAAACCGCCCATTTCAGATAGGTTTTAACTTAAAACCTGCATACAGTGTTTTCAAAAAAGGATGTTATTTTTTTATATCAGCGAGTTATGGGTACACCGCAGGAGCGCCGATTTTATCCCGCCTTGAGGCGGGACGGCGTTGGCAAGAAGCTGAAGTATCCTCGTTCGTCTCCGACCTTGCCGCCTTGCACCTGCCTGCTGCAGGCAGGTCTTCGGCAAACGCGACGCTTGCAGGATTTAGGTGATATTACAATATACCAATACAATAAGCGATCTTTTCAACCTCCACTGCGTGTGCGCACCCTTCGCGGTCCGCGCTCCGCCTGCATTTTCCGGTGTCATCCATTCTTGTAAACACACACCTTATATGAAATACATCCCATCGCGTAATAGCTATTGAGTTTTTCAATTTCGTAGTTCGTCAATTGCGTTTCCCCCGGCATGGCAAGCGCGCCCGTTTTCATTCTGATATCCTTTGCGATTACCATCCCCGCTTCGAGATCCTGCAGCCCTATGCCGTGGAAATCCCTACCTTCCTCTATCCGGATGTTTTCCATATTGATTTCCAGAAGCAGATCCACAACAACGGGATCCAACTGGTATCCTCTCATGCGTTGCAGGTTGGCCGGCATGTCTTCAAGAGAAACATTTCCCCGGTATAGAAAATTGTCATATATGGAAGCACCGGAAACAATCATAGCGGCCACAGGGATCTCGTCCTCCGAGAGACCGTCCGGGAATCCTCGACCATTGAACTGCTCATGATGCGCCCGAACGATCGTTGAAACGGGACGCAGAAATTCGCATTCTTTTAGAATAATCTCACCTCGTTCCGGATGCGTCAGATAATGTAATCGTTCATTTTCATTTCTTTCCGTGCGTTTTTTCGACAGTATACCCCCAGGCAGACCTATCATCCCGATGTCGTGCAGAAGACCTGCGCTTTCCACGAGCAGATAATCACGCGTTGAAACATGCGGATGCCGTTTGGCCAGCATAAGGCTCAATTTTCCCACTCTCCGGCAATGTCCGCCCAGGTCCTCATCAAAAATTTCGATAACACTGGTAAACATCGCAATCGTCTGAAAATAGTTCTTACTAATTTCTTCCTCATTCCTCAAAACTTCATTCTGCAGTTGAACAACACGCTCTGCAACCCGGATCCGTGCCTGCAATGACGCATCAAACACCACAGGCTTTTGAATGCAGTCATCCGCCCCACCGGAAAGCCCCTTTGTCCACCCGCCATTCCTGTTATCTCCGGTCAACAGAATAATGTACACATATCGCTGTGATGCATAGGCTCTGATCTGCGCACATATACCGGAATCATCTTTTTCCGACGGCATCCAGTCTGTGACCACCATGTCCAGAGGCATTGATGAAATGATATCCATAGCATCATCTGTGGATTTGGCGGTGAAAACCGAATGATCCATATCCTTTAAGAACTTCTCAAATTCTGCCAGGAGCGATGAATCAGGATCTGAAAGAAGTACATTCATAAATATTCCTCTCAGGTACCTACCCAAAAAGCGGGGAAATTTTTCGTTCAGTGTCCGGGGACAGTCCAGTCACGCATATAGTTGTCCAAGAAAGATTCCCGTTCAAATGTCACCTAAATCCTGCAAGCGTCGAGTTTGCCGAAGACCTGCCTGCTACAGGCAGGTGCAAGGCGGCAAGGGCGCAG
>CAYTJI010000062.1:0-1997 GCA_964438065.1 uncultured Desulfobacteraceae bacterium
GGGAGTGAATCTGGATTCGCATTTTACCTGGTTTCCCTCCACCCTGCAGAATATGTTGACCCGGTGGCAAGATCCTCCGGCCGGTGACCAGAAATACGCGGCAAGAACAGAAAAAATCACAACACAAATTTTTTTCCGGGATGCGTTCATGTTTTTCTCCTACATTTCAAGCAACTCAGGCCTGACTTTCCTGACAAACGAGATGGCGATAACTGTAATAATTCCCTCGATGATCATAACCGGTATGTGGGCAATCAGCACCGCTTTTGCGGCACTCAGAAACGCCTGCCTGGACAGATACAAAGACAGCGCTACCAGTACCCCGGCACCGGCAACAGCACCGGCACCGGCAATGAACCCTCCTGTAATATTAAGCAGATGACTTTCCGAACGCAGCATACCGGAACAGAGATAATACACGATAATCCCCGGGAGCGCCATGTTGACGGTGTTGACCCCGAGGACGGTCAGGCCGCCGAACTGAAAAAATATGGCCTGGAAAAACAGGGCCACCAGGAGGGCAGGAAAAGCGGCCCACCCCAGGATCAGCCCGATCAGGCCGTTCAGAATCAAATGAACGCTGCTCGGTCCCAGGGGAACGTGGACCAAAGATGCGACAAAGAATGCCGCCGTGAGCATGCCGACTTTTGGCACGTCCTCATGCCTGATTTTCTTCAGGCCAATCGCGAGACCGCCTGTACAGACCGCAGCGCCCCCGATCAGTACGGGCACCGACAGTACGCCTTCTGAGATATGCATGCATCCCTCCCGTCAGCACCATGCACAGGATGGTGAAAAAAGGGGTTGATACCGGCAATGCCGGTATCCGTTCCAGTCATTGGCCCCGGCAAGGCTGCGGCCGGGGACCCGTGAGATATCGGATTTGGTCCTGCTTCAACATACCGCATTACCGGGCGAAACAAAGCCGTTAATGCAATCGGTTCAGGGCGTTATTTTTCCTCAAGCCATGGCAGGAATTTTATCCGGATGACCGCGCCGATTTCCACATGTCCGGGTTTTCCGTCATGTTCAAGGGTGTTGTCTGCCCGACTCAATGCGGGAAAAGGCCATTTATGGATGGACACGGTTAACGGAAGGCCACATCCTTCCAAACACCCTCAAAATAAAAAAGCCAGGAGCGTGGTGGAATTTCAATCCCCTCCAGCCTTCCTGGCTTTATGCTCTTTACACAAGAGTCGTCCGAACCCCTGCCCGATTTTCAGGGCATGGTATTCGGTGCTATTTCACCTAAAACCTGCAAGCACGACTTTCCCATAACTTGCTGATATTAAAAAGCCTGACTTCCTTTTAAAAATAGTTTATGAAGGTTTTAGGTTTCATTTAAATTTGTAAATCGGCGTTTATCCGTAATGCAACTTCGTGTTGCTTATTAGAAATTAAGTTTTTTATCATATCTGAAATTTTTTGTCAACAGAATTTTTGGAATGACCAGGCCCACGCGACGGTTCAAACCCGGTTAAATTGATGAATTCGACTTTTTCAAGAAGCGGTCGGGATTCACCGCGAGGGTTTTTCTAAGAAAGGCGGCGGCCGCCTCCGGACCAGAAGGATGTAGGCCCCCAGACCCGGAACCAGCAGGCCCAGATCCCGCATGAATGTAAGCCATGACATCTTTTCTGCATTGGGGTCCAATGAAAAACACCCGCAACTGATGTTCACGCCTCTAGCCAGATTGATGGCAATGGCGGCCAGGAATATGAGCATGACCATGTTATAGAGAGTCAGGGATGCCCATTCAAACAGGCCGAAGATGAGAAAAACGCCCACCGTCACCTCCAGCCAGGGCAGCCAGACTGCAACAAAATTGACCAGATCTCCCGGAAGAATCCGATAGTTGGATATGGCGAAAGCAAATCTGTCCGGGTAAATGATCTTGTCAATGCTGGCGTACAGGAAAACGGCTCCCAGGAAAACGCGCAGGAATCTCCAGAGCCATTCCGTCCATGGGGTATTTGTGTTCATCTATCTGGATCCGG
>CAYTJI010000062.1:2007-8054 GCA_964438065.1 uncultured Desulfobacteraceae bacterium
GGATCCGGCCTCTCCGTTCCGTATGTCACTCGCAGGCCGTTCTTCTTCCGGCAACAGGCGGGTGAGGGTTTTGAGAAGTAATCCCGGATCTTCGATAACCCCGCTGTGAGTTCCTGCCACAACCGTCAAACGACCCGATCCGTCTCTGCGGATATACAGGCTGAAAGGGGTATGAATTCCCGGACCGATAATCTTTTCCGAACGTGCATCCGCATCGGAAAACACCGGAAAGCTCAAGCCATAATCAGTGCTGAAATCACGCACCATTTCTTTGGTGTTTCCCAGGGCAATCCCTATGATTTTGATCTTTCCTTTCAAATCCGGGCGATGTTCGATAATTTTCCAAACCCTGTTGAGTGTAAGCGCCTGGGTCTGACAGGGGAAACAGAATACATTCAGGATCTCAACAACCAGGAGATCGGCCTGGATATCCGCAACCGTGATTATTTCTTTGTCCGGGGGGAGGCCGAGATAGTCCCGGAACTCGGGAATTTCACTGGATGCGAGGGGAAAATAAGGGAACCGGTCCCCGGGTTCAAGCAGTCGCCGCTCCGCCACCCACGGCAGGGGATCATGCCGTATTGTGTTGGCAGATACAGCCAGCGCCAGGCTGAAACCCATGATGATCAGAATGTCTTGAAACTGCCGAAAAATCCATGCACCAGGAGCACTTGATTCCATAACGTTTCTTGAGGTCCGTCCACATAATTACAGGCACTGAAAGCAGATAAGATGTGGAAGCCCCTATTCCTGTTCAGCCGGTCTGCGTTTCCATCCCGGAAAGGGGTAAACGTATTTCCGGGATGCCAGATCCGGGGGCCAAACCAGGCTCATTCTGCCTCCCTCCCATTGCAGCAGATAGGTGGGCAACCTGTTCTGCTGCATTTTATTCCCATAGGAAACGAATTTGACCCGGCCGATGATTGTTGTCATATCCGTTGCCAGCAGTGACGCTCTGATATCCTCCGGATCAAGAGAAGGGGTTCTTTCAAGCACATCCGCGACGACTTGCATGGCCGCATAGGCTTCGGCCCCATGGTAATCCGGATGGCAATGGTAACGTTCAAGATAGGTGTCATAATATTGCCTGCCCCCCGGGTAAGGGACAGACGGGTGCCATATGGTGATTGAACAGACAAAATCTGCGGCATTGCCACACAGCTCTCCGAATTGCGGCAATGTAAACCCCCCTCCGAGACCCATGAAAATTCGCGGAGTGACCCTCAGTTCCCTGCATTGCCGGATAAGTCGAACCGCACTGTTCAAAAACGCGCCCATCGCGATGACATCCGGGTTCTTTTTCTTGATTTTATTCAGAACCGGCTCAAAATCCTTTGTGTCTTTCTTGTAAAGATAATTCAGAACAATTTCATACCCGGATTTTTGGCATCTTTCACTCAGGTTATCGGAAGACAGCAGGCCCGAGAAACCTTCCTCGCGAAGAATAGCCACCGTCTTCGGCCTGGCAATCTCAGACAGGAACCACAGCATGGCATTGCCGTATTCACTGAAAGGGGGATTCAGCCGGAACACATATTTCCAGCCCTGTTCCGTGATCTTGTCGGCAGATGCCGTGCATATCAAAAACGGAATTCCGAGAGACTGGGCTTGTGAGGCTGCAACCCATGCCGTGGTACTGGTCATGCCGGCAGTGATGATTGAAACCCCTTTAGTGGAAACCAGATCGTTCACTACCGCGCGCACCTTGCCGGGGTCGGCCGGTGTATCCCGAAATACGGGCACAATGGATATCGAATCAGCCTCCCGCTTTCGGATATTTTCCAATGCAATCATCATTGACTTTCGCTGCATTTGACCAAATTCAGACAGATCTCCCGTGAGATGGACCAGAACGCCCACCCGGACCGGTCCGGCATGGGATGAAAACGACAAAAATAAAACCAGGCACACGGAAAGCGCACTAAACCGGATCACAGCCTCTTTTCTTTTCATGATTTAATGATACTCCCCCGACATGACTGACAATAAAAGCGGATCCGCAGTTTTCTTCACAAATGCCAGGACGGATAGGTAATATACCACTTTAAACGGAAATTTAAAACGGGATTTTTTCAATTTTTCCCGTAACACCTAAATCCTGCGGGCGCAGATTCGGTAAACCCGGCGCTCCCGCGGGGTAAACTG
Source organism: uncultured Desulfobacteraceae bacterium (assembly GCA_964438065.1). Taxonomy (GTDB): domain Bacteria; phylum Desulfobacterota; class DSM-4660; order Desulfatiglandales; family Desulfatiglandaceae; genus CAYTJI01. The sequence continues at coordinate 4,153 of CAYTJI010000062.1, forward strand.
TTTTCAAAAACCGCCGCCTCTACGGCCGCATTCGGATTGATGCGTGACAGGACACTAGGTAAGACAACAATTCAATGCCGTTTCGGCCACAATTGAATTATCCTGTCGACAAAAAATATTATTAATGTTATGAAGCCACTGGTTAAAGACCAAGAAATCGATGATCCGAGTCGAACGGCTAAAGGTTCATGATATCAGGGAACAGACCGGAGGAAGATGGAAAATCAGGATAAAAACATGCCCACCGGCAGAGAGGCATTGGAAAAACTGCTGACCGGCAATGAAAGATATGCCGCATCAGGGCAAAATTTCCCCAATCAGACTGCCGAACACCGCTCGGCATTGTGCGGCGGGCAGCATCCGTTTGCCGTTATTCTGGGATGCTCGGATTCCCGGGTGCCCCCGGAACAGATCTTTGACCGGGGTCTGGGCGATCTGTTTGTTGTGCGGGTGGCCGGTAATGTGCTGGACGATCTCGTCCTGGGCAGCATCGAATACGCAACCATCCATTTGCGTACCCCGCTGATCATGGTGCTCGGCCATTCCCAATGCGGCGCGGTGACAGCGGCGGTTTCGGGAGGCGAACCCGAAGGCCATATATCGAGCCTGACGGCAGCCATCCGTCCGGCCCTTGATCGTACACAGGATCAGAACGGAGACCGGGTGGACGATACGGCCCGGGAAAATGCCAAGTTGGTTGCAGAAACCCTGAAGCTTTCCACACCTGCGTTAACGGACCGGGTAAACAGGGGAAAGCTGCTGATTGTTGCGGCATTTTACAATCTGGACACCGGGCTGGTAGACATTCTCGAATAAGGACCATAACACGAGAATCCATCGCAGATTGATGTCGTTATACATTTTGCCCGCGCACGTGTGCCACATGGGATCCATTGGCATTATGACTGATTGTGTGCATGTTTCACCCTACCATGAGTCCTTTGAAAAATAACCGATTCTGTGCCCAATCAAGTTGAAGATCCCGGACCCTGACCTGCCTGTGGGTTGCCTGTCCCGTCCGGACGGCAGACAGGCAACCCACAGGCAGGCACCGGATTGGTGCAAAAGAGGTCGCTTTTGAAGGACGTCACCATAACGGAATTCATTCTCGAAGTTTTTGATGTATCGGAAAACACCCCGTAAGGCTTATGAAAGCTCTTCCGGATGAAGTGAGGACGGCTATTTATGGAACCATTGACAACTGAAATGATCCTGGTCATGGCAATGATCGGCGTTGCCGTATTCCTGTTTATCGCAGAATGGATACGAGTGGATGTGGTCGCCATACTGATGATGGTGACCCTCCCCCTGCTGCATCTGGTCAGCCCCAAGGAAGCATTTATCGGCCTGAGCAGTAATGCCGTGGTGTCCATCATCGCAGTGATCATCATCGGTGCGGGTCTGGACAAGACGGGGCTGATCAACCGGCTCGTGAACCCCGTGGTTCGTGTAGCGGGAAAAAGTGAAAAACGGGTCATTATCGCCATTTCCCTGACAGTCGCCGTCATATCCAGTTTCATGCAGAATATCGGAGCCGCCGCGCTGTTTCTTCCCGCCATTCAGCGGGTAAGCAAAATGTTGAAAATTCCCCTCAGCAACCTCTTGATGCCCATAGGCTTTTCCGCCATCCTCGGAGGTACCATTACGCTGGTGGGCTGCAGCCCCCTAATTCTTCTGAATGATCTTCTGGAGCCGTTCGGGCTTGAACCTTTCGGCCTTTTTGACGTCACGCCCATCGGGCTTGCCCTGGTTGGCAGCGGGATTGCGTGCTTTGTCTTTCTGGGCCGGTTTATCCTGCCCAAGGCCGCCAAGGGAGCGGAAGAAACGGACGCACAGGCCTCTGAAACGGGGTCTTTCCCGGTACTGCAGGAGGTTTTTGAGTTGCACACCCCCGAGGATTTTACCGATTACCGTGACCCGGTTTCTGTGGGAGATCTCAGACGGCGCTATCTGGTGAACGTTGTGGCCTTAACCGAGCCGCCGGATTTCAAGGTCCTGTCACCCGGTCAGGAAGTGCAGGTCCGTTCGGACATCGACCTTGTGGTTTTCGGACCGGAAGAAAATGTGAGACGCATGGCGGAAGGCGAAGGCATGCTCCTGAAAGACCGGATTGAAACGTTCAAGGAGGACATTGAGGACAGTGCATCCGGGATCGTGGAGGCCGTGCTTGCTCCCCGCTCGGCCCTTACCGGGAAGACCCTGAACCAGGTCAATCTGCAGGAAAGGTACAATGTGACGCCTCTGGCCATCTACCGTCACCAGGAAACCTACCGGGCTGAGATCGGTGACATGGTACTGGAGCCCGGGGACACAATCCTGTTGTACGGATCGTGGCGGAACCTGCTTGTGCTGCAGAAGGAAAGGACGCTCCTGTTCGCCACTCCCGAGGACATTGAACTGATGCGGCCCGAGAAGGCCATGTTTGCCGGGTTTTGGCTGACCGTTGCGCTGGTGATGATTATGGTCTTCAAAATCCAGCTTTCCGTAAGTCTCATGACCGGCGCCCTGGGCATGATTATCAGTCGTGTTCTGAGTATTGATGAAGCCTACGAGTCCGTGGACTGGCGCACGATTTTCCTCCTTGGAGGCTTGATTCCCCTTGGCATTGCGACCGAGAAGACCGGGACCGCCGCCTGGATCGCTCATGCCGTGCTTTACCAGATCGGTTCGGTTTCACCAATCGTGCTGCTCACGGTCATCGGCATTCTTTCGACTATTTTCACCCTGGTCATCTCCAACGTGGGGGCTACCGTTCTCCTCGTGCCTCTGGTTGTAAACATGGCGATTGCGGCACACGCCGACCCGCGCATGGCCGCCCTGGTTGTTGGTCTGGCCACCAGTAATTCGTTCATGCTGCCCACGCACCAGGTCAACGCCCTGTACATGGGGCCGGGCCGTTACAGGAGCGTCGATTTCATGAAAGCGGGACTTCTGATCAGTGTCATTTTTATTGTTGTCATGATTACAATGATTTATCTGATATACGGGGTATAACCCCAAAAAATGCAGGGGAAACAATAATGGCAATTATCACCATATCTCGTGGGTCTTACAGCAAAGGAAAAGAAGTGGCCGAATCGGTGGCTGAGCGGCTGGGTTATGAATGTATCAGCCGGGAAGTCCTCCTGGATGCGAGCAGACGCTTCAACATCCCGGAAATGAAACTCATACGGGCTATCCATGATGCCCCTTCGATCCTGGATCGTTTTCAGCACAGCAAGCAGGCTTACATTGCCTACATCCGCAGCGCGCTTATCGGGCGGGTAAAATCGGACAATGTGGTTTATCATGGACTGGCGGGACATATCCTTCTCCAAAGCGTGCCGCATGTCCTCAAGGTGAGAATTACTGCCAGCCTGGAAGACCGAATCGCGGCGGAAATGGCACGGGAATCCATCACTGAAACAGAAGCGCGATCACTGATTCAAAAAGACGATCAGGAAAGACGGAGATGGACGAAAAGTCTTTACGGGGTGGACCCCTGGGACAGTTCCCTTTATGATCTTGTGATCCGGATCGATAAACTCACAGTGGCGGACGCTGTAGATTTTATCTGCCGGGCTGCCGGCCGCCCGGGGTTCAAAACCACCGACGCGCTGAGACACCGCATGGAGGACCTGGACATTGCGTGTCGGGTGAAGGCGTCTCTTGTAGACCAGTTCTTTGACGTCGCTGTGACCAGCGAATACGGAAACGTGATCGTATACACGAAACTTCCGGAACGTCATATCCAGAAATTAAAGAAAAAAGCGAAGGACCTTAAAGGAGAAATAGAAGGGATCAATAACCTGGAAGTTCACGCGGGATTGCCTTATCCTCCGGACTCCGTATAGATTGAACCCTAAAACCTGCATAAACTGTTTTCAAAAAATGAAGTTATATTTTTAATATCAGCGAGTTAT
>CAYTJI010000063.1:0-8043 GCA_964438065.1 uncultured Desulfobacteraceae bacterium
GCCTGCTGCAGGCAGGTCTTCGGCAAACTCGACGCTTGCAGGATTTAGGTATCAAGTAATGGCCGGATCCGGATGATCATGCAAATGGCCTGTAGCTTTAGAAACCGGGAACATTACCATAAAATGAGGCTGCCCGTCTGATTAAATACAGCCACTGGTCCTTTCCGGCATATGAAAAATTCATCAGACAGTTTTATTCAAACTCACACTGACCGAAAAATCCGTCATGTCCGTGGCAATTCAACGACGAATGTGGATCCCTTGTTCACTGTGCTTTCAACATAGACCCTGCCTCCATGCCCTTCCGTATACGCCTTCACAAGAGCCAGGCCTACACCGGTTCCCTGTACTTTGGCTTTCTCCACATTGTTTGCCTGATAGAACCGCGTAAATACTTTGGAAAGCTCTTCCCGGGCGATACCGATTCCGGAATCCCGGATTTCCACCTGTGCCCCCAGTCTGCTGGGGCCGATTTTTACTATGATTTTCCCCCCGTCCTGTGTGTATTTGATCGCGTTTCCAAGAAGATTATTTATTACGATGGAAATTTTTTCCACATCCACCAGCACATTTGGGCAGGAAGCCGTCTCTATTCTGATATGGATATCCTTCCGTGAAGCAATAAGTTTCACATCCTCAACAATCGGCGTGACGATCTGGCTGAGGTCCGCAGGCTCCAAATGGTATTTCATCGTGCCGGACTCAATTTTCGCGAGATCCAGATATTGTCTGCTGAGATCTTCAATTTTGACGATACCCCGGTGAATGGTCTCCATCATCGCGACTTGCTCTTCGTTCAATGCGCCCGAGCACTGCGATTGCAGCAGGTCGCAGGCGGAAAGCATGGCTTGCAGGGGGTTTTGAAATTCATGGGAAATCTGCTGAAGGGTCTGCGTTCTGAGCCGGTTTGTCTCCTTGATCTTTCTGCTCATATCATTGACCGCCTGCGCAAGCAAAGCGATTTCATCCTTGGAAGTGACCTTGACCGGCTCGAAGTTTCCCCGCGCTATACGTTCCGTTCCTTTTATCAAATGACCGATGGGGCGTGTGATGGTACGGGTAATGATAAAAGCAGTCCCGGCAGCAGCCAGCAAAGACCATGAGACCAGGAGCAGAGCAATTTTCGTTGACCGGCCTGTTGTCGTTTTAATCCTGGAAAGAGCGCGTCGGATAGAAGCCTGATTGGCAGTGACGATATGCCCGAGTAAACGATGGAGTTTTTCCAGATTTTTTCCTTCCACTTCTTCCACCGGCAAACGATTCTCCAGGATTCTGCTTTCTTTTCTGCTCTTCACTGCTTCCACAAAAGAGGTATGTAACACCCTCATATTGCGGAGCGGGATATTCTCCTGACCTGATGTTTCCGCCCGGGACAACATATCAAGATACTGGTTGAAACGATGACTCGTTTCAAGAAACAAAGAAAAATAGGTGTCGTCACGGGAAATCAGAAACTTTTCGGCCAGCCCTTTCTCGTCATAGAGAACAACCCGTAATTGTTTGGCAAGATCTATGATCTGCACATTGGATGTCAGGGTTTTTTCGGCCGCGGTCGACACGGTTTTCAATTGAAAAAGAATATAAGTACTTGAAAGCACCATAATAGCCATAACAGTCATGAAACCCAGCATCATTTTTTTGTAAATTGTCAGCTTCATGGTAATGTACTGTCTCGGATAAAATACGGTGGAGAAATGCAACGGGAAAAAACAGGTCTTTCTTTGTTCGAATTACCCGGCCTCCCCGTTCACTGCCGCACGTCACACGAATAATTCGAGAGCAAAAGGCCAAAATCCCCGGTCTCAGAATCCCGGAAAAGGCGCTTTCCCATGGGGAATTTCATACCATTCAGTGCAGGATATGTCAAAAAGCCTTACAGAGGCACTGAGATCCCTTTTACCGTCTTTTCAAGCTCTGCCGGAGGGAACCTACCGGACAGCGAGGGCGGATCCTGGTAGGCCTGATAATCTCTTGACAACAAGGAACCAGTATTGGGAATATGGAATCGGCTGACCGATTTTATTCATTTACGCAATTTGGTAAAACATCCGGAATCATCCCGGAGATCCCGAATCTCCGCAGATGTTGTCCGGAGTCATCCCGCTACAGCGTGATTAATCCTTGAAATATCCGATATCGTCCTGCGGTGAATCACGCCTTGGTTTGGTTCGTCTCTTCCCGCGAAAAGTCCGGAGACCTCAATGTGATCCGACGAAAAATCGGTCATTTTTCAGAGGTATCATTTCGCTTGCGGCATCAGCCTGCTTTTTTGCGGCAATACCGGGAGTAATCCATTGAAAAATTATTTCTTGGCCGGCAGGAAAATTCTATTCACATCAGGCATCCTGTTAATACTCGGCGCCGCGACCGTCCTCTACTGGGTTTTCTTTATCCGGGGAATCGTCTATACGGATGACGCCCGCTTTGACGGCGATCTTGTTGATTTTGCCCCAGAGATAAACGGCACGCTCCAGGATGTCTTTTTCCGGGAAGGTGATGAGGTGCACAAAGGGGATGTGCTTTTCGTGCTGGATCAAAGATCACTTCAAGCGGCCGTGGCCCAGGTCGAGGCAGCACTGGAATCGGCACAAGCGGACCTTGCTATGGCCCGCGCTGAATATGACAAGGCGCTTCATGGCCCCAGGGCCGAAGACATCAAGGCTGCTCAGGCACGGGTCATGAGGTTACAGGCGGAGACAAATCTCGCGGATGTTGAGTTGGCCCGGGTCAAGCGCCTTTACAGCGAAGAACTGGTCAACAAGAGTAAACTGGTCCACGCCCAGGCCGAATATGACTCGGACAAGCAAGCCCTTGAAGAGGCCAGACAAAGGCTGATACTGCTTCAGAAAGGCACCTGCTCCGAAGATATTCGAGCAACCGCAAGCAGGGTCGCTCTGGCGGAAGCACAGGTGGCCGAATCCAAAGCCTCACTGTTAAACGCGACAATCCGGCTTGACTATGCCACAGTCCGATCCTCTATTGACGGTTTTGTTGAAAGACGCTGGCGTGACCCCGGCGCCATGGTGCCGCAAGGGACCCCCGTGCTGACCCTATTTGATCCTTCATCTATCCAAGTCTTAGCAAATATCGAAGAAAAATACCTGCACCGGGTCAGTATAGGCGATTCTGTTGATATTTCCGTTGACGCTTTCCCCTCCCTTCACCTGAAGGGAAATGTGGTCAGGATTATGCGCGCGACCAATTCCAGATTCAGCCTGATCCCGTCAGAAGGCGTCTCGGGAACCTTCATCAAGGTGCCCCAGCGCATACGCATCCGCATTGCCGTTGAGGTCCCCCCCGACCATTCACTCGGTCCCGGCCTTTCAGTCGAGGTCAGGATTCATATCCGGCCGGAAAAATCTGAAGACAGCCGAGACAAAAGACATGAATAAGTTCCAGACATCCGAGTCCCATCGCTGGTTCGTACTGGCAATTATCATGCTGGGCACATTCATGGCGATTCTGGACACCACGATTGTTAACGTGGCATTGCCCCACATGATGAGCGCTTTCGGCGTGGACCGCGACAAAATTGAATGGGTGGTCACGGCATTCATGCTTGCCACTGCAGTCACCATGACTCTGATGGGCTGGCTTGCAAACCGGCTGGGATTCAACGCCCTTTATCTCGGCAGTCTGTTCGTTTTCACAGCGGGTTCAGCGGTCTGTGCCACTGCGTGGAGTTATCATTCGCTGATTGCTGCAAGGGTTTTACAGGCAATCGGCGGCGGTGCCATTCAACCCATAGGCATGGCGATCATTACCGATCTTTTTGAACCCCACGAGCGCGGCACCGCCCTGGGGGTCTGGGGAACGGGAATTATGGTCGGCCCGGCAATCGGTCCGACTCTGGGCGGCTATTTGACAGACTGGTTTGGATGGCGAACCATTTTTTCCGTGAACGTGCCGGTAGGGATCTTTACCATCATATTCGGGCTGCTGATTATGAAAAAGAGATCCGTTACAAAACAAGAGAAAGAGCCTCTGGATATCCGGGGGTTCATTTTTCTTTCCATGACCCTGATTGCAGGCCTTCTCGCCTTGAGCAACGGGCAGGAAAAAGGCTGGACCTCAAACTATGTACTGACCTGCTCCGTGGTGACAGTGGTCGGCCTGATATATTTCATCATATTTGAGACCGCTGCAAATTATCCCATTCTGGATCTGACCCTCTTCAAAATCCGTAACTTCTCACTCAGTATTGTACTTTCCGTTTTTCGCGCCACCGGACTTTTCGGCGGGATGTTTCTTCTTCCGATATTTTTGGAAGACCTGGTCGGATACACAACCGTTCAGGCCGGGTTATGGATGATGCCTACTGCGATTGTCGTGGCCATCATGATGCCGATTGCAGGCAGGCTCAGCGACAAATACAGTTATCGATGGCTGGTTACTATGGGAACGGCCGTTACCAGTGTTTCTCTGATCCTGTACGGAAACCTAGATCCCCTTTCCGGCTTTCTTGACATCATCGGACCTCAGATATTAAGAGGAATCGGCCTGGCATTCATGATGACCCCCCTGCTGACCGCGGCATTGAACGCGGTCCCACAAGAGAAAGTCGCAATGGCCTCCGGTTTTCTGAATATCGCGCAACGGGTCGGAGGATCGTTCGGGATCGCCATGCTCAACACATATGTGACCAACTCTTACCATATCCATGCCGTGCGGCTGGGAGAATTGCTCCCGCCACAGTCCGGAGAGTTTCACCATCTATCCCTGAAATCCGCGTTTATCACGGTTTGGCAAGTACAGGGTCTCCTGCCATCGGACCAACTAAAGACCATGGCCATCTACCTGCGCTTGATATTCCTTCGTGCAGAGGTCCTCGCATTTGATAATGGATTTGTCTTTGCCGGGCTCATTCTCGTAGCGGGAATTCCCTTCAGCCTGATGTTGAAACCCTATCTTCATGTCAGGACGGCCAGTCAATAACAGCCGCTGCCCGTTCCGGCCCGGGTTCAAACACACAGCTTATCTTTTCATGGTTCAAACGGGCTTTTCCGCTTCCACCAGGCAATCCATCCGCTCGCCTTTTCTAACCATCCGGACATTCAAGAATCCGGCCTTCTCCAGGGCCGATTTCACCTCGTCATACGTGTAAGTATCCCCTGATTCCGTGTTGAGCAGCATATTTAGGGCAAAAAGTGCCCCGTCCGGCGGGTCGGTTCTGGACGTATCCATGATATGATCCCTGATCAGGACAACCCCCCCGGGTTCCAATGCGCGATAGACCTTCTGGACCAAGGTCACGTTCTGTTCCGGTGAGTTCTGATGTATAATTGCTGAAAGAAGTGCGAGATCGCAGCCCTCAGGTAGCGCATCCACATGAAAATCTCCACTTTTGAATTCGACACGATCCAGAAGTCCTGCCTCGGCCAATCTTTCACGGGCCGGAGGGATGGCGTAATCCAGATCAAAAACCACAGCCGTCATTTCCGGATTCTTTTCGAGGAATGCGATCGTGTACGTCCCGGAACCGCCGCCCAGATCCAGGAGCTTTTTATAGGGCGTGAGATCCAAGAAATCGGCTATCTCTCTTGAAAGCTGGCGGCCAACTACATGCATAGCCCCGATGAAAGCCTTCTGCCGTTGTTCATCTCGCCTGATCGACAGGTCCTTGTGGGGATTTTTCCCCTTTCGAATGGTCTCGGTCAAATAAGACCATGTGTCCCAGAGACCATTCAGGTGAAGGATCATGGGGAGTATCGTTGTCTTATGCGTAGAGGAAAGGATTGCGCCTGTTTCCGTGCAGATATATCGGTTGTCCGTTTTTTCAAGCAGATCAAGGGTAACCAATGTGTCCAACAACCGGGTTACCGCTCTCAGGTCAAGCCCCAGTTTATCCGCCAGTTCCTCCGCAGTGGACGGGCAGTCCTGGATACACGTAAACAGGTCCAGCTCAGCGGCCGTCAGGATAACGCGGCTTTTCATGAATCGCATGGCGACTTCCATCGGCGTCTCACGCTCTTGCATCACTTCCTCCCGAAAAAAACAATGTAAAGTGGGTCCTCATGCGAATCTGTTGCCGGATATTTTCAAAAACCGCAGTTTTTATGGCCGCATTCAAATCGATGCGTGTCACGCAAGCACAACGTTCCTATAATTCGCTGATATTAAAAGCATAATTTCCTTTTTGAAAATAGTTTATGCAGGTTTTAGGTGTAAAATTAACGCTCCCCGCCTTATACAAGGTCGGATCTTATTTCTTTTTTTCCGCCCGCATCTGTTTTGCCAGGTGTTCGATCTCCACCAGATCCTTTTTCATCTTGGCAAAGCCGTACCAGGTAGAATAGTCGTAGTTCATGTGAAACGCACCTTGGAACATCTTCATCCGATGATCCATAAACATTTCATACAGGACTTCCTCAACTTTCGTGTTCACATCATAAAAAGTGAGCAGGTCCGGATAGGCCGGGTAATCCGTCCTTTTTTTGATGATGCCATCGCGGTAAAGGCCGGCAACAATTTCGATCGCCCGGGAAAACAGCTTGTCAGACTCCCTGACCATCAGATCGGCATTTTTCATGTTTTGTTTGACAAAGTCAGGGCTGTGGCACTGATTGCAGACCTTCACAATGCGTTTCCTCTCCGCCTGAAACTCTTCTTCCGTCAGTCTTGCGAGCTTTCCCGATTTGACCACATTCAGCCTGGCCGTGGGTTTGCCGTTCGGGTCAAGAACGCCCAGCCCCTTCAGGATAGTCGCACGGTAGCCCATCCATTCCTTGTCCTTTTCCGGGAGTCTCACCGCCAGAAAACCCCAGGCCGAAAATACCCTGTGATTTCCATCGGGCATGTGGCAGGTCTGGCATTTCGGGGCCCGATTTTTGTTTTTCGGGTCAATAGCACGGTTAATCAGATACGTAACACCATGCTTGGATCCTGAATACATCTCCCATTGAGCATGATCAAACCCCATATGGCATGTCATACAGGCTTCGGGCTCGGACGCTTCGGCCTTTGAAAACGCATGCCGGGTATGGCAGTTCTGACAGTCCATTCCGTAACGGTAGTACTTTCGGCCCTCTGTCTTCCGCGCCTCCTGATTTGTGAGGCCGAGCGTATGACACCCCCCACAACCCTTCTGCCCTTCTATAAAAGCCTTGGGCTGTTTATGGGTATACGGCATGGCCTGCAGCGCAATGAGTCCCATGGCATGTTTGCCGGAAAGATACTGCTCGACTTTTTCAGGGTGACATTCTTTACATGTTTCAATGGTTGGGAGTTGTGCCTTCGCCACATCTGAATCCGAATGATGAGAACTGCCATGGCAGTTCTCACAAGTCAATTCTTTGGACATGACACTTCTGTTGAAATCCGCTACCATTTCCGGAGTCATCTTTTTGTGACACGTCTCACACTTGGATTGCAGCGCGAAAGCGCCCGATATTCCTAAAAAACCGAAGATCCCCAGGGATATTCCACAACTTAATAAAAATTTTTTCATTCTCCCCTCCTCTGTCAAGTTAATCGTTTTCGGATCATTCGACGGTTCATTAATTTTAAAACGGTCTGAATTCGAACATCTTTCGGAAGCATCATTGATTGGCCTGTTTTCAGACCCTCTCTATCTTAAAAGCCTTCGCTGCCCATTCCCATGCGACTCTCCCGTTTTCTCTGCGATATCTTATGTTCCCCTGTTTTTAACAAAAAATCAAGTCTCTCAGCCATGGACCAATAAAAACGCACCCGGCTTGGCCCTGATAGTCAAATCCGCCGTGGTCCCTGTCCGGGCCTTTGGGTCCGAACGCGGAAACAACAGCAAAAATGATACGCGGGTTAAGATTGCGGATTGACGGATGTATGGCGGAAAACATCCACTTTTTTGATATTTCCTTCCGCATCCCGGCGACAGGCAGGTCGTCTTATTTGGGTTCGAATATGTTTCTGCCGTTCACGTGCTTCACACTACCGCTGCGGCCCACTTCCTCAACTTTGACAAAGGCCTCAAGGAGTTCACGGTCGGATGGTGTGTTGGCCACAAAGCGCCGTCCATCCTCCAGCCGTCCGATAACAATACCGGTTTCCGGCACACCGGAACGG
>CAYTJI010000064.1:0-8037 GCA_964438065.1 uncultured Desulfobacteraceae bacterium
GGCCTGTATCCCGGGAAGTTCGGCACGGACATAATAATTGTCCTTGTCTTCGGTAACATTCATCAGCGGAAAAACACCGGCTGCAGGTTCTCCCCACAGTCTTCGTGTAAGGCCTTCGGAAAGCAGATCCATCTGCCTTCGCATTCTCTCCAGTTCTTCGAAAGCGCTTGTGAAGCTGTCTGTCGGCCAGTTGGTTATCCTTCGCAACAACATCGTTCATCCCTCCTTTCTTCGGACTGAGATGCCCGGGCCCTCGCTGTTCGTAACAGCGGTGTACCGCCTGTCTGATACCGATCTGTCGACAGAAGCTTTTTATAGAATTTGTAATTCGGTTTTCTCGTTTGTCAAGGGTGCCACGGCAATTTTTTCAAACAACGAAACTGTCTCTGAAGTAATGCCGGTGCGGTTTTTGCCCAGTCAGACCGACACCGGCCTTGAAGAAGCATGAACAAACCGGGGCATCATCGTATGAAATGTATCTGCTGCAGGCCATTGACCATGAACTGAACGGCGATGACCGCGAGCAGCAGACCCATGAGGCGGGTCAGAACCCGGATCCCTCCCACTCCCAGGAACGTGCTTATTCGCTGAGCGGAGTCGAAGACCAGGTAAACGATCAGACATGCGATCATGATGGTGAGAATCAGAACGGGAATGCTCAAAGGATGATCCATTCTGTGCTGCCAGGCCAGGACCGTTGTTATCGCACCCGGCCCTGCCAGAAGCGGGGTGGCCAGCGGCACGAGTGCAATGTTGTCCTTTTCAATTCCTTCCTGTTCTTCTTCCAAACTCGTCTTCAGACCATCGGGAATCAGACGAAGCATCTGAAGCGCGTAAATAAAGAAAATAAAACCGCCTGCCAGCTGAAAGGCAGGGAATCCGATGCCGAAAAACCGCAGCAGAAAATCACCTGTCAGGCCGAAAAAAACCAGAATAAGGCAGGCGGTAAAGGTGGAAACCGCGGCCAGCCTGCGTCGTTCAGAAGCGGAATTTCTTTCCGTGAATATGAGAAAAAAAGGCAGGTTGCCCAAAGGGTCCATGATGATCAACAGTGAAATCAGAACCGTCAAAACAGGTTTCAGGTCTTCCATTTTACGTTTGATCCTGAGGGTGGGAATGTTTTTCCCGTCCGGGAGAAACGCAAAACCGCGGTCGCCGGGTACACCGGTTACCGGCCTGCGTATTTTTCGATTACAGGAACTAACTCTTTGAAATTAAATTGCATTTCTTCTTCAATGTTTCTGGGTTCATCCGGTCCGTATGAATGCCCGAAATGGACATGGATGTTTATACCCCGTTCGGCACAGTATTTTTCAAGAGAAGCTTTTGTCATGCTGCCGACGAGGCAGGCTCCGACTCCGGCCCCCCATTCAAAATGAGGGCCGTCGCCGCCACTGTCCCCGATGATAATGATCCTGTCAGTGGGAATGCCCTGCGCACTGGCAACGGCCTGGGTGTTGGCTGCTTTATCATGCGTTTCAAAAAGATCATACACAAGATCCGGATCGGTGTCCCGGTGCGGGTACCGGATAAAGGGACTGGCGGAAAGAGCGGGTACCCGGGGGATCAATTCTTTTGAGAAGAGACGCTGAAAAAATCCCTGGGGTCCTGTTGTGTTGATCATGAAAAGGATATCCCTGCTCAGACACCATGCGATCAATTCCGGAACTCCGGGATAAGTTCTGAAAGACTGCTCAAGATAAGCATCCATGCGATCCTCCGTAACGGGGGAAGGAAGGAGCGCCTGCACCTGTGAGGCGGCATCCCTGAAAGAGATGATGTTTCCGGTGTATTTTCTGAAAATTTCTGACAATGCCGGCTCCAGGTCCGGGTGGTGGCAGGTGATCACGTCAAACGGTCCGCTCGGGGCCAGGCACTCATTCCAGTCAGAGGACACCAGTGCCCGGTATTTGGGAGAATGTGCCGTCATATTTTATCTCCGATCCGTTCTTTACAGGTAACAGTGCCTTATGATACGTATAGACAGTTTTGACGGCTTCGTAAAAAGTCCAATATCTGCGTTGCGTTGTATCTTTAGTCCTTTCCCGCTTGCGGGGATTCCTAAAGATTTGCGCGCCCCCCGTTTATCAGCGGGGATCTTCGACTTGATCCTGGCGCTTTTTGCTGTTCCGTCCAAATAATGACTTCCAACAAACTCAGGTTCGTTCCTCATAGGTTGCCGCAAAGCGGCATAATTCAACTTTTTACGGTTTCATCAGTTTTATGTCAACGGCATTTTATTACATGTGGTCGCGTTGCAGGCCACTGATCCCTGTTTCACCATGAATTCGGAGCGGGGCCTGCCGGCTGGCTGCACGGGCCCTCGGTTCCGATTTTTTACGGAAGGAAAACAGCCTTGTATTTTCCAGTGTCCGGTGTCGATGTCTCTCCTCTCATCCCGCTGACGGTGGCATTTGGCGTTTCATTCTTCACGTCCATGGGAGGTGTTTCCGGAGCTTTTTTACTGCTTCCCTTTCAGGTGAGTGTGCTGCATTTTACCAGTCCTGCAGTCAGTCCCACAAATCTGGTATATAATATTGTCGGCATACCCGGAGGTGTCTACAGGTATATCCGGGAGGGAAGAATGGCCTGGCCTCTGGTCTGGGTGATTTCGTCCGGGACTCTGCCGGGAGTTTTTCTCGGTGCGGTTTTCCGGATCCGGTTTCTTCCGGACCCAAAGCACTTCAAGGCCTTTGTGGGATGTGTTTTGCTTTACATCGGGATCAGATTGCTCTATGAGCTGATGGAAAGAGCCGGTAGAGGAAAAACTGCGGCCGTCACCCTTGAGAAACGCTTCAATGAATCTGCCGTAAAAGAACGGAAAAGTGGAAAATACCCGGGTGATGTGAGGGTCAGGACGCTGGACTTTTCTGCGAGGCGGTACCGATTTGAATTTTGTGGGAGGATATTTTCCTTTCATCCTGTAAAACTGTTCGTACTCACCTTTGCGGTCGGCATTGTCAGCGGGACCTACGGGATAGGCGGAGGGGCCATGGTCGCCCCCTTTCTCATAGCGTTGTTCGGACTGCCGGTCTACGCAATAGCCGGGGCCGCGCTTTTCAGTACATTCCTGACATCTATTGCCGGAGTCATTTTTTACAGCCTGATTGCCCCTTTGTATGCCGATACGGGACTTGCGATCGCACCGGACTGGCGACTGGGCATTCTGTTCGGCATCGGCGGGTTGCTGGGCATGTACTGCGGCGCACGGATTCAGAAATATTTTCCGGCCCGCGTTATCAAGATCATTCTGGGCGCTGCCATTCTTTCCCTTGCCGTGAAATACATCTGCCCTATCCTTTGAAATCGGATTCAGAAACATGCCTTTTGCAGGGTCCCAGGCGTTTTTTGGAGTTGCAGCAAAAGGGATCGCGTCCCATGCTTTTCTGTGTTGAGTAACACTCAGGCAGATTTTTTCCCCTGTTTTGCGCCAGACCTGTTCTGTTCTTTCCACAGGTAAAGGCTGATACCTGTTGCCATGACGGCGTTAAGGGAGTCAACACCGTGTGCCATGGGGATGGACAGCCGGGTTGTTCTGCTTCGAAGCACGGGAAGACCCGTCCCTTCAAGACCCGGAAGCAGACAGAAAGACGATGGGAATTTGAAATCACAGATATCCCTTCCTTCGGGAGACAGCGTAATCAACGGGATTTTCGAAACAGTCAGCTCATCTAATGACGGACCTTCAAACAGGGATACTCTGAAGACCGTGCTTCCGGCAACCCGGATAGATTTGAAGTGAAAGGGGTGTGCCGCCTCCTTCAGAAGAACAATCCTTGTCACGTCAAACGCGGCTGCGGTCCGGATGGCCGCCCCCACATTGGCCGGATCCTGAAAGGGAATACAGAGGGTACAACCGTTTGTTTCGGAGCTGTCCGTCCACTTGCGAAATGGACTAAAGCGAACCAGTAACAGGGGCTGGCCGGTACTATGAATATCAATCCGCCGGAAGAGGGTCGGCTTGAGATGGAAGTAACGTACATGGGGAGGAACGGATTCAGAAGGCGGCTCATGCAGGTCCGAGAATATCAATCCTTCACACCGCTCGGGGAAGGTTTTTACAACTTCTCTTACATGCTTGGACCGAGACATGATTGAAAGGCCGTGTTTCTTGATCCCACGGGATTTTGTAAGCTTTAAAAAAAGCCTGAAGGTAGGATTGTTCTCACTGTCGATCCGGGTTGTTTTTTTCATTGTCAGGCGTATTTCCGCCGGGTTCCAGTAACCGGGCTTTCATTTTGCGATACCCGATTTTCATCAGGGCTTCAAGGTTGACTGTGTCTGCGCGGTTATACCGGATGAGCGTGTCGAGTGCCTTCGGATCGCCAAGCAGGTAGTTCTGCCAGAGCCCGATCGCATGGAAGCCATTCAGGCCTTCGATCCCGGCATCGCGATGGATGCCGAAATGTTTTTCGATTTTCTTGAGCCCTCCGGCGTAGCCGAGTTTTTTGAAAAGAAAGCGCAGGTCAATGTGGCCGGGCGGCAGACTGATGCCGGGAAACCGGCGCCGGATAAACGGGAGGTCAAAAGCGGATCCGCTGAAGGTAATGACCAGATCGTACCGGGAGATCGCAATCTCGAAATCATCCAGGTTGATTCCGTCAGTGAAGGTTTGAACACACCGGCCGTCGTAGATACCGATCACTGTAATTTCATCAAATCCCTGGTGCCCCCCGCTGGTTTCGATGTCCAGATAGACCGTTCGGGATCTGAAGGCGTCGAATAATCTCCATGTTTCGCCCGCCGGGAGCCGGTCGCAGAAATAGCGAACGTCCTGCCTGTGGGAGATCGAATCCTCCAGTTCACCCCGGACAAAGTCATCCCGTGCCGGGGAGAAAATATCTTCGCCGTGATCAAGAAAATCACGCCATGAACGGATTCCTTTCGCCCACAGGCGCTGCTCGGTCTTCGAGCCGATTCCCTGGATATGGATGAACGTATGTTCCAGCAACAAGACACCCCGATCATGCAGGCCGGTCAGTCATCCGATCCCGATGGACGGGATCAATACTGAAACTGACCGTTCTCATAGATGACAACAGCCCTGCCGTTTTTTAAACGGGCAGTAACGGACTTTTTTTCCGTATTGACCAGATCCCAGTGGAGGGCAGAGTCATTAAATCCGAGCTGCTGCTTTACTTCACGGGTAAGTTTTGACGAATCGCCGTCATAGGTATTTGAAAATGACGCTCCCACAGCCAGATGGCAATTGCCGTGGCGGCCCCCGTAATTTTCATCGTAAAGGGTGTTGGCCATGAAGCGGTTGATCCTGGAGAATCGCTTGTCGGTCAGGGAAAATTCTCCTGTCCGCCGTGCACCTTTGTCCATGGAGAGTTGTTTTTTTACAAATCCCTCTCCTTTTTTCGCCCCGATATTTGTAACCTGACCTTTCCTGAAAAACAGCCTTACGCCTTCTACATAATTGCCGCTCCGGAAAGAGGGTTGGTCGGCATAATATACACCTTCGGTGCCACGCCAGTCCGGTGAAATAAATATTTCAAAACTGGGGATATTGTGCCCGGAGATTCCGATCCATTTCCGTTGCTTCCCGGGTGTGATTTTCAGATCGATATTTTCGGATTCGACATGGAAGTATTTAACATCCATGCCGTTCATCCATTTTTTGATGGAGGCGGCATCTCTGTAAATCGATTTCCAGGCCCGGACAGGATCGGGTTTATCCAGGTAGCAGGCCCTGACGATCTGGGAACAGTACTGCTTCATCGAAAGATTTGCACATCTGGCCTGTTCGTTCGTGGGAAGTGCACACAAGGTCCATCCGTACAGGCCTTTTTCTTCTCTTTTCTGCAGGATATCCCGCAGGACCTTCTGGGCAATGAGCGCTTTGCCGATTTTTTTGGGGTCAATATCGCTGAGATGGGTCAGGGATTCGGGGGCGCGGAGATAAATGCTTCCTGCCAGGGCTTCAGCAAGTTCTTTGCGGCCGGGTGCCAGAAAGGCCAGTTGGCTGTTGCTGGCTGCTTTGAGAAAATTATGTTCCATGACCGGTGTCAACCCCAGGCGCAGCACAGGATTGATTCCCATTTTCAGAAGCCTGTACTGAAGACGTTCCGCCAGAGGAACGGCCGCAAGATCAAACTGGATCTGCACGATTTCGCCTTTGCCGAACCGTCCCTGCCGGGAAGTTTTCAGCCCCCACAGCAGCACATCCGCATACTTTTCCATCTGTCCTTTTGTCAGCATTCTGCAGCCTCCCGTGTGTTTTTTAATCGCCGGTCCCGACTCCGCATCCGGATCACATATTAAACTGAACGGACCGAATAAACAAGATGAAAGATCAAACGGTTACAAAACATGCCTGGAATGTTGTTTTCCCTTGACCCGGAGTCTTTTTCTTTTTAGTGTTCAGTGCATACACGCGGTCATGCGCGGGAGCAAACAGAGGAAAATACCCGAGACAAAAAGGACAAAATATGTACAACGCCAGTGATTTGAGGAAAGGTCTGAAAATTCAAATTGATAATGAGCCGTATGTCATCGTTGACTTTCAGTTTTCCAAGCCGGGAAAGGGACAGTCCCTCTACCGGTGCAAACTCAAGAACATGATTACCGGTGTTATTTTTGACAACACCTACCGGTCCGGAGACACTTTTCAGCCTGCCGAACTGGAAGAACGCCGGATGCAGTTCCTTTACAGCCAGGACGATGAATTCTGCTTCATGGATGTAGAGACTTATGAACAGACTTTCCTGTCTGTTGAGCAGGTTGGTGACGCAAAGAATTTCCTGACCGATAACCTTGAGGTCGACATCCTTCTGTTTAAAAACAGAGCGATCGGGATTACGTTGCCGAACTTTGTCGATCTCACCATCACAAAGGCAGATCCATGGGCCAAGGGAGATTCGGTCTCAGGAGACACGAAGCCCGTCACACTTGAAACCGGGTATGTCCTGCGTGTGCCCCCTTTTATTGAGGAGGGGAGCCGGATAACCGTGGATACGCGGACCGGGGAATATGTCACCCGAGTCAAGGAATAGCCCGTTTCATAACGAGCAGAGGAGGTTGCATTCCCGCAAGAGCATTTTGGTGCTTCGCGCCGCGGTGATCCGGGAAATCCGGAATTTTTTCATCAGCAACGACTACCTGGAAGTGGAGACCCCCCTGCTTGTTTCCGCCCCGGCTCCCGAGGTTCATATCGATGCAATTTCCACCAGTGCCGGTTATCTGCATACTTCTCCCGAGCTGTGCATGAAACGGATGCTTGCCGCCGGTTTTACGAAAATATTTCAGATCAGCAAGTGCTTCCGGGCAGGCGAACGGGGGCATCGTCACCTTCCTGAATTTTGCCTTCTGGAATGGTACAGGACCGGGATCGACTATCATGACCTCATGACGGAGTGTCGTGAGCTGACTCTGTGGGTTTGCAGAAAGATCCTGGGTCAGCAGGAGATCCATTACCAGGGAGAGAAAATAGACATTCAAAGTCCGTGGAAAAGAATCCCGGTAGCGGATGTCTTTGACCGCTTCGCGTCAATAACCATGGAGGATGCCCTGAGCACGGATCGTTTTGACGAGATCATGGCCATAGAGATTGAACCGCGTCTGGGTTCCATGGGTCCTGTTTTCCTGTATGATTATCCGGCGTCTCTTGCGTCACTGGCAAGACTGAAAGCGAATCAGCCTGAATATTCGGAGAGATTTGAGTGGTATATGGGTGGAATGGAACTGGGAAACGGTTTTTCCGAATTAACTGACAGCCGTGAGCAGAGGGCCAGATTTGAGCAGGCGTCCAAGCAGCGGAATGCTCTGGGCAAAGAATGCTACCCCATGCCTGAACGGTTTCTCGACGCGTTGGGGCAAATGCCGGAGTCTGGCGGCATGGCCGTTGGCATCGACAGACTCGTCATGATTCTTTCTGATCGGTCGGTTATTGATGATGTTGTGGCCTTTACACCGGAAGAGGTGTAGGCTTTTCTTGATTGATTCATTCCTCCTTTTACGGTAATATTTCAACCTAAAACCTGCATAAACTGTTTTCAAAAAAGGAAGTTAGGCTTTTAATATCAGCAAGTTATG